>JAEUQD010000778.1 GCA_016789925.1 Bryobacterales bacterium
GCATTCTTGGGCACGCGCGGCGTAGCCGGGTCCGGCAGCACCTCGGGTAGTTGCATCGGCGTGATGGATTCCACGCAGGGCATCGCGGCCAGGCGCGCGTCCTCGCGGCGATAGCGCTCCATCGACTCTTTCTCTTCGCGCGAAAAGCGGCGCTGGCGCAACGACAACTCGTCGAAGTTAACGAGGTGTCCATTGAAGTCCGCGCCATCCACGCAGGCGAACTTCATCTTGCCGCCGACGGTCACCCGGCACGACCCGCACATGCCCGTGCCATCCACCATGATCGAGTTCAACGACACGATCGTCGGCACGTTGAATGGCCGGGTCACCTCGCAGCAGGCGCGCATCATCGGGATCGGTCCGATGGCCACCACGCGGGCGATCGGCTCGGGGCCTTCCAGCAGATCTTTCAATGCCTGCGTCACCAGGCCCTTCCGCCCGTAGGAGCCGTCGTCGGTGGTGATCAATACGTCGGCCGCGTGGGCGCGGAAGCGGTCTTCCCAGAAAACCAACTCCTTGTTCCGGAAGCCGATAATGGCCACAGTCCGGTTGCCGGCTGCCTGATAATCGCGCAACTGTGGGAATATTGGCGCAACGCCCAATCCGCCGCCGACGAGGACGACGGTGCCGAGATTGGGTGCGACTTCGCTCTCGAGTCCCAGGGGACCGATGAAGTCCAGGATGTATTCCCCCTCCGGGATCTCCATCATCTGGTAGGTCGTCTTGCCTACCGCTTGCACCACTACGGTGACCGTTCCGGCCTGCCTGTCGTAGTCCGCGACCGTCAGCGGTATGCGTTCGCCTCGTTCATCAATGCGAACCATCACGAAATGGCCGGACTTGGCGGCGCGGGCCACGTCGGGCGCGACAACGTCCCACAAGAACGTGGTGGGACCAAACTGCTGGCGGCGGGCAATGCGATACACGGAGTCTCCCGACGCATTCTACAGCAATCGGGCTACCAAACCTCACGGCATGATACACTGGCCCGTTCGCCCATGAACGAAACCACGTCGC
Source organism: Bryobacterales bacterium (assembly GCA_016789925.1). Lineage (GTDB taxonomy): Bacteria > Acidobacteriota > Terriglobia > Bryobacterales > Bryobacteraceae > JADLDI01. The sequence goes on from JAEUQD010000778.1 coordinate 1,018, forward strand.
TACCCGATCGCCGCAAACTTGCCCTGGCGGCCGTGATCATGCAGGTCTGCCTCGGCATCATCTACTCTTGGGCCGTCTTTCGCGGGCCTCTCGCCGCGGCCTATGGCTGGGACAAGACCGTCACCATCGCTCCCTATCGCTGGTCCATTCTGTTCTTCACCCTCGCGATGATTGTCGCGGGGTTCTGGCAGGATAAGAAAGGTCCGCGGCTGGTAGGCAGCGTCGGCGGCGTCCTGCTCGGTCTCGGCTGTTTGCTGGCGGCCTTAATTGGCCATGAACCGGCGGGACTGATCGTCAGCTATGGCGTGATTGCGGGCCTGGGTGTCGGCTTCGCTTACGTGACGCCGATCGCGACGTGCATCAAGTGGTTTCCGGACAAGCGAGGCTTTGTCGTCGGCCTCGCCGTGATGGGGTTCGGCGTGGGGTCGCTGATCTTCGCGCCGCTGCTCGAACGGATGATGGGCAGCGACCCCGCTCTCTATAAAGAGACCATTCCCCGGACATTCCTGTTCCTGTCCGCCCTGTTCTTCATCGTTGTCATCGGAACGGCGCAGTTCTATCAGGTGCCGCCCGCCGGATGGAAGCCCGCCGGATGGAATCCGCCCGCCGCCGTGGCCGGCGGACGCCGCGTCGACTACTCGCCGGGACAGATGTTGCGCACCTGGCAGTTCTACGCTGTCTGGCTCCTCTACTTCCTCGGTTCCGCGGTCGGGCTCACGGCGATCGGTGAATCCGCTCCCCTCGTGCGCGACCTCGCCGCCGCCTCCGCTGCTCTGTCCGGCGGCGCCGCGCTCGGCGTAATGTCCCTGTTCAACGGCGTCGGCCGACTCGCCTGGGGAAGCATGTCCGATAAGATCGGCCGCAAGCAGACCATCTTCGGGATGTGCGCTGTGGCGCTGTTGGCTTGTGCCGTGGTCCTGCCCCAAACCGCCGACTTCTGGCGTGTCCTCGCCGGGCTCAGCTTGGTCGGTTTCTGTTACGGCGGCTATCTGGCACTGATGCCCTCCATCGCGGCCGACTATTACGGACCGCGCAACATCGGCGCCAACTACGGAATCCTCTTTACGGCTTGGGGAGCGGCCGGGTTCATCGTCCCGGGATACTTTGCCCGGATCCTCGAAGCCTCGAAACAGGCCGGTAACGTCGGCGCGGGCTACAACTCCATGTTCTACCAGCTTGCGGGACTGACGGTCGCCGGCGCCCTGGTGGCCCTGGTCGCGCGACGCCCCACCGATTGAGAAACATAGCCCTGGGTGCGTGGCGGCGCGGTCATGTCTCCCTCCAGGTCCCTTCGCCCATAGAGTGCGCTCGTCTGTGAACAAAACCCGGTACTCGCTTTTCACCTTTTTACAAACTCTCGCAAGCTGGTGCAAACACAGATGATCCCGTAGCAGAGTCGCGACTGCGAAGAGCGGTTCTTTCACAAACCCGTAAGCGACCGGCCCCGCCGGCGGAAACGAACTTTGTTCCGGAAAGTAGCTGGGCACGGAAAACAGAGGTGTGTCTGCCGTGGGGTACGAACTTCGCATTCAAGCCTGAACGAGTAATTTCCAACAGTTCAATGTCTCCGGCGAGGACGTACTGGAACTGACGGGCCAAAGGAGCTCGTGAGCCTATCTTAAAAGTTTAACGACTTTAACTGTCTAACTGATTTACAAATACTGCGAATTCGTATGTATAATTTCGAGTACGGCAGTTACAATCAATGAGCAAGCTCAGAGGGTACTGACTTATACATGTAATATTTGGCATGGATTAATTTAGCTTGCTGCCGAATATTCATGTCGGCCGAAACATCCCATTTCGGTCGGAACGCATTGCATTGAGCGGAGGAGAATCCTATGCGTGGGTTGACGATACTCTTTTTCTGTGTCTTCCAGGTGTGTTATGGAGCACCGGCTGCGACTGGTCAGCTTCCGGGCACGCCGGACAGGCTTCCAGCGCGGTTAGGGAAGGACTGGGCGGCCCGTGGTGCGAGATACTTTGAACCGAATCGCGGCCAAGCCGCCCCTGACCTGAAATGGCTGGCCCGCGGTGGCCGGTTCGACGTCATGATCGAAGGCAAGCGCGCCGCGTTCGTATTACGGGCGAACCGCGCCGAGGACCAGGAAGTCGTCCGGATGGGATTGTTGGGCAGCCGTAGCTGGGGCGACGTGGAAGGGATGAGCCCAACGGGCGGGGCGAGCAACTATTTCATCGGTAATAATCCGGAGAAGTGGCGGACGGGGATTCCGCACTACGGCGCGGTTCGGATCCGCAACGTTTATGACGGAATCGACCTCGTCTACTACGGAAATGATCGGGATATCGAGTATGACTTTGTCTTACAGCCGGGCGCCAATCCGGACAAGATTGAAGTCTTCTTCGAAGGGATCGAAGGCATTCTGACGAGCAGGGACGGATCGTTGCGGCTGCGGACCCCAAGCGGGAAGGAATTGTTACAAAAGCGAGCACGCGTCTACCAGACAGTGGGTGGACGGCAGGTGGAAATCGCGGCCGAGTACCGGGTCCGCGCAGGCAACCGCGTGCAGTTCGCACTAGCCAACTACGACCGGACCAAGCCGTTGGTGATCGACCCGGTGTTGGCGTATTCGACCTACTTCGGCGGGACAGGAAACGAAGGCGGGTATAACGATGTCAGCAACGCCGGCATCGCCGTCGACTCCACGGGCTCGGTCTATGTTTCGGGTTATACCTATTCGGCGGACTACCCCCGCGTGGGCGGAGTCCAGGGCGATCCGGACGGCAACGACCTCGATGCTGTGATCACGAAACTGTCACCTTCGGGCAACACTGTCGTTTACTCGACCTACCTGGGCGGAAACGGACCGGACAAGGGCGCCGGCATCGCCGTGGATTCGACCGGAGCGGCCTATGTCACCGGTTACACCTATGCCAACAACTTCCCGACCGTGAACCCGATTCACGGCGACCGCGTTCATCGCGAAGCCTTCGTCACCAAGCTCTCGCCCGCCGGCAATGCGATTGTCTACTCCACCTATCTGGGCGGCGACAACGACGACAGAGGGTCGGGCATCGCCGTAGACTCCACCGGTTCCGCGTATGTCACCGGAACCACCTATTCGAGCGATTTCCCGACCGCCAACGCCGTGCAGCCGGCTCGGAATGGGGCTTACTCCGACGCGTTCGTGAGCAAGCTCAATCCGGCCGGGAACGGATTCGTCTACTCCACCTATCTCGGCGGAAACGCCTGGGACGACCAGGGCTTGTCCATCGCCATCGACGCCACAGGCGCGGCTTATGTGGCCGGAAACGGCTCAGGCGGCTTTCCCGTGGTCAATCCCATCCAAACCACGCCCAGTTGGGCCGGCGATATCTTCATCGCCAAGTTGACTGCGGCCGGCACAATCGCCTACGGCACGCTCTACGGTGGTAACGATACCGAAAGTGTGGCCGGCATCGCGGTGGATTCGGCAGGTTCGGCCTATTTCGCGATGACGACGCGGTCGCCGGATCTGGCCCTCGTGAATGCGTTTCAACCGTATGGCGGCAACGGAGATGTTTATGTCGCCAAGCTGAATACCACCGGCAATGCATTTGTCTGGGCGACTTATCTGGGCGGTTCCAACGGGGATCAGGCGAGGGCCGTGGCCGTGGATGCCGCGGGGTCGCTTTGGGTCACCGGCTCAACCGGCTCGACGAACTTCCCGGTCCAGTCGCCCTATCAAACGGATCAGCCGAGCTTTCAGGACGCATTCCTGACCCAATTCGCGCCGAATGGACAATCACTCCGGTTTTCGACATACTTCGCGGGAGGCACGGGTGGGCCCTTCGGGTCGCCACCATCCGAGGGACAGGCGGTGACGGTGGATGCGGCTGGATCGGCGTACTTCATGGGTACGACCGCGTCGACCAGTGGATTCCCCCTTCTGAACCCCGTTCAAACGACTGGACAGCAGGGCGAACTCTTCATCGCGAAATTCAATGCCGATAACCTGAATCAGGTAACCATCGCGCCACCGTCGGTGACCATGACCGCCGCCGGTGGGAGCGGGACAGTGACGGTGACAGCGACCGGCAGTTGGAGCGCTACCAGCACGGCGGCGTGGATCACCGTCAACTCTCCCAGCGGGACGGTGAGCGGCAACGGCACGGTGAATTACACGGTGGCGCCGAACCCGCTCGGTGCCGTTCGATCCGGTTCGATCAATATTGGCGGCAATACGTTCAACGTGGTGCAGGACCCGGCTTCGTTTCTGGTAAGTCCGCTGTCGATCCCACTCGGGGCGGCGGCGGTGACAGCGGCGGTGACGGTAACCCCAGTTCCGGCGACCGCAAGCTGGACGGCAACGAGTAACGCAGCCTGGCTCACCGTGATCTCGCCGGCAGGCCTCTTTACTGGACCGGGCACGGTCTCCTTCCAGGCGCTGGCAAACACGTCTACAGGCAGCCGCACCGGGACCTTGACGATTGCCGGGCAAACAGTAACGGTGACGCAAGCCAGCAGCGGCGTGGAGCCGATTGTCACCACCATCGCCGGCCGGCCGGCGACGGGACAAGTGGCCGTGATGGGCGATGGCGGCCCGGGCACCAATTCAGATATCTCCGCCCCGAGAGGAATCGCCGTCGACGCCGCCGGGAACGTTTACTTCGCATCCTACGGTTGCTTCCTGGCAGAGCCCAGCCGAATCCGCAAGCTGACTCCCGCGGGCATTATCAGCACGCTGGCCGGCGTAGGAACATGCGGCAGCGGTGGTGACGGCGGATTGGCGGTCAACGCTTCGCTGAATTATCCGTCGGACGTGGCGTTGGATCCCGCAGGCAACATTTACATCGCCGATACCCACAATGGACGGATTCGCAAGATCAATGCCACAACCGGCATCATCACCACCATCGCCGGGACATCCCCCTTCGGATTTGGCGGCGACGGCGGGCCAGCGACAAGCGCGACCCTCTACTTCCCACACGGGGTTGACGCCGATGGCGCGGGCAACGTCTACATCGCCGATCACGGGAACCACCGCATCCGCCGCGTGAACTCGGCCGGCATCATCACCACCATCGCGGGAACGGGTGCCTGCGGCTCCGCCGGCGATGGCGGGCCAGCCGCGGCCGCCCAGTTCTGCTACCCCACCGACGTCGTGCTCGACGGGTCGGGTGGATACTATGTCGCGGACTTGTTTAGCCAACGCATTCGCCATGTGTCGAGCGCGGGCGTAATCACAACGGTGGCTGGAACCGGAGCGACAGGATACTCCGGAGACGGCGGACCGGCAACGGCGGCGCGTCTGAATACACCGACATCGCTTTCGCGGGACGCGGCCGGCAATCTGTACATCGCGGACAACGAGAACTTTGTTGTGAGAAAGGTAGATACGTCCGGGATAATCTCGACCGTGGCGGGCAATGGCACGAGCGGATTCAGCGGGGACGGCGGACCGGCAACCCTCGCGCAGTTCGCAGGCATCTGGGCGGTGGCGGTGGATGCCGCTGGATCGCTCTACATCACTTCCGGAGGCAGGGTGCGCAAGGTCGGACCGCCGGCCACTCCCGTTGACACGACTCCGCCAACCATCACCTATGTGAGCCGGACGGCTCCGAACGGCAACGGCTGGAACAATACCAATGTCGTCGTGACGTGGAGTTGCACCGACGCCGGATCGGGCGTTGTGGCATCGACGGTCACCCAGACTGTGTCGACCGAGGGCGCCAATCAATCGGTGACGGGCACCTGCGCCGACAACGCCGGCAACGTGGCGACCAATACGCAGACGGGCATCAATATTGACAAGACGTCGCCGACCATCACCTACGTGAGCCGCACGGCTCCGAACGGGAATGGCTGGAACAATACCAATGTTGTAGTGACCTGGAGTTGTACGGATGCCCTGTCGGGCGTTGTGACATCGACGGTCACCCAGACGGTGTCGACCGAGGGCGCCAATCAATCGGTAACGGGCACCTGCGCCGACAACGCCGGAAACGTGTCGACCAATACGCAGACCGGTATCAGTACTGACCCGACGTCGCCGACCATCACCTACGTGAGCCGCACGGCTCCAAACGGCAATGGCTGGAACAACACCAATGTTGTAGTGACCTGGAGTTGTACGGATGCCCTGTCGGGCGTTGTGACATCGACGGTCACCCAGACGGTGTCGAC
>JAEUQD010000804.1 GCA_016789925.1 Bryobacterales bacterium
GTCGACACCAACGACGCAGTTGCAGTTGCGGGAAGGGCTATTGAAAGTGGGCGCCGGCGAATGGAAAGGGACCGTGGACTTACTGATGGTGGGCGGAGTGGTGCGCGGCAAGTCTGCCGGGTCGATCAGCAAGCTGGATATCAATCAGTTTCTCGGCGCCTTCACGTCGGCGGATAACCGGATGTCGGGGCAACTCCACATGCCGTCCTACTCCCTGCGATTCGCGGGCCGCGATGCGGACCAGCTCAAACGATCGCTGACCGGGGACGCAAAGATGACGGTCATGCAGGGGCGCCTGAAGGCGCTCGACATGGTGGCGAGCATCCGGAGGGCTGTCGAACGCACAGGGATGATCGAGGGCGACCAGAAAGACACGGATTTCACGACACTGAACGTCGATTTGGCGCTGGCCGGCGGCACAATCACGGCCAGCGGCCTCGTCGTCGAGGGCCCGGCCCTGGCGGCGCACGGCGCCGGAACGATTGCGGCGGACCAGGCGTTGCAGTTTAAGATGACAACGCTGGTGAGGGGCCGGGTCGCCGAGTTGCTGGGCCAGCGAAAAGTCGGGACGAACCCTGCCGAAGCGGCGGTGCCGATTGAGATCGGCGGAACCGTCCAGAATCCGCGGGTAACACCGAACGTCGCGAAGATGGCGGTGTCGACGGGTTTGAACTACCTTCAGGAGTTGTTGAAGAAACGGATGGGAGGAAAGACGCAATGAGAACAGTCTGTTTGATGGCCTTGGCCACCTGGACTGTGGTCGGTGCCCCGGTCACCGTACACGCGCCCAACCCGCACTACTACGAATGGAAGGGCAAGCCCCTGGTCCTGCTTACCTCTGGCGAACACTATGGCGCACTGTTGAACGGCGACTTCGACTACAGGAAGTACCTGGCGGCGCTGGCCAAAGACGGCTTAAACCTCACGCGGATCTTCACCGGCGTGTACCGCGAGGTACCGGGTGATTTTGGAATCACGCGCAACACCCTGGCGCCGCGCGAGGAAGCCTTCGTTTCACCCTACGCACGCGTGGCTGGCAAGTTCGATCTGACGCAATGGAATCCAGCGTACTGGACAAGGCTCCACGCACTCCTCGACGAGGCTCAGCGTCTGGGCATCGTCGTCGAGGTCACGGTTTTCTGCGTCTACTACCAGGACCGGATGTGGGAATTGAGCCCGTGGCATCCCCGCAACAACCGCAACGCCACGCCCGACGTTCCGCGCGGCGAGGTGCTCTCGCTCAAGCACGCCCGCTATCTCGCGTTGCAGGAAGCGTTCGCGAAGAAACTGGGAGAGGAACTGGCGCGCCACGACAACGTGATTGTCGAAGTCACCAATGAACCCTACATCACCAACACGCCCGCCGACTGGCAGGCGCATATGGCGCAGGCGCTGAAGAAGGCATTTCCCGCACACCTCGTCGGACAGAACATCGCGAACTTCACCAAGGCCGTAATGAATCCCGATCCGGTGCTCTCCTTCCTCAACTTCCATTACGCGCGGCCTCCGGTGGCGGTGGCTGAGAACTACCGTCTGAATCGGATTATCGGGTTGGACGAGACGGGGTTCGACGGGACGCTCGACGCCATCTACCGCATCCAAGCCTGGGATTTCCTGACGGCCGGCGGCGGACACTATAACAACCTGGATTACTCGTTTGTGGTGGGGCATGAGGACGGGTCCTTTCTCGTCCCGGGAACGTCGCCGGGCGGCGGCAGCCGCGAGTTACGAACGCAGTTAGGTATCTTGAAGCGCCTCTTCGACGCAATTCCCTTCGCCGCGATGCGGCCCATGGGCAGCGTGACTGTCGACGAAGGATGGTCCGCGCGGGCGTTCGGAAACGAGCAGGTTGTGGCCATCTACGCGCATTCCGGGCAAGTGAACCCGAACCGGCGCCCACGCTACACCTACCAGACGGGCAGGCAGCGGTTGACCCTCCGAACCAACCTCGCGGCCGGACGCTTCACCGCCGAGTGGTGGGACACCCGGACGGGCAAAACAGAAAGCCTGACGTTCACGCACGACGGCGGGCTGGCAGTGCTGCCCTCACCGGAGATCAGCGAAGATGTGGCGGTCGTCTTGCGCGCCGGTCAGTTCTGAAACGCCTTGCGAACCCGCTCCAGTGGGATCGCCTCCACGGTGCGTCCATTCGACGTGACGGTCTGAGCCTGCGTGAGCGAGTTAAGGATCGCTTCTTCTGTCGCTTCGATCACCGCCTCGAACAGCGGCGAGATCTGGTCGTTCGACAGCGTCGGCGGACCCTGGTGAGTCGTAAAGGCGATGCCGTAGTCGCCGCTGCCATTCGAGCCGTTGGAACCGGTGCGCGCCAATCCCCAGATCGTGCGCGCCGCCATGCGCTCCAACTGGCGCGCATCCACCGGGGCATCGGTGGCCACCACCATCATGATGCTGCCGCCGCGCGTAGTGCCGGAACCCGGCGCGGGAAACGATGCGCCGCACATTCGCAAAGTGCCGCCGAAGTTCGACTGCACCAGAACACCCGTCGTGTAAGCCCCCGTCTTCCTGGAAGCGGTGCCGATGCCGCCCTTCCACCCGAACGCAACCGTACCCGCTCCCGCACCCACCGCGCCTTCTTCCACCGGACCCTCCTTGGCTGACCGGATTGCCGCGAACACGTCCTCCCGCGACACCGGGCGCGAGCGAATATCGTTAAGCCCGCCATCGTTGGTTTCTCCCACCAGCGGATTGAGCGACCGCACATCTTCATTGCCCGGTAAGGCGAGCATATAGTCCAGCAGCGCATCGGCCACTTTGAAAACGTTGAGCGTCGCCGTGAGTGCGATGGGCGATTCAATCGTGCCTAACTCCTGCACCTGCGTCGACCCCGCAAGTTTCCCGAACGCATTGCCGACAAACACCGCGCCGCGCACCTTCTGCTGGAACAGGTTGCCGTTGTGAGGCAGGATGATCGTAACCCCCGTGCGGACATTCGGCGGCCGGACCAGCGTCGTATGGCCGACGCGCACCCCCGCGATATCGGTAATGGCATTCAGCGGACCAGGAGCAAGGCGTCCGGGCCTGCAACCCAGGTCGCGGACACGCTCGGCTGTCGCCAAACTCGTCAGGGTAAACAGGGTAAGAGTGATTCGCAGCAATTTCGGACCTCTCGGGCTCTGAATATGGTACCCTAAGCCTTCTATGGCCGAGGCCAAGCTGCAAGTAATACCGCTCGGCGGCTTAGGCGAATTCGGCATGAACTGCCTGGCCCTGCGCTACGGCGACGACATCATTGTCATCGACGCTGGCATGATGTTCCCGGACGCGGAACTCATGGGCGTTGATAGTGTCGTGCCCGATTTCTCCTACCTGACCGACAATCGAGAACACGTTCGTGGACTGGTTCTCACCCACGGGCACGAAGACCACATCGGCGGGATTCCGTTCCTCCTGTCGGAATTGGACATTCCCGTCTACGGCACCGCGTTCACCATCGGACTCGTGGAACGGCGTCTGGACGAACACGAGATGCTCGGCGACACGAATCTCAACGTCGTGGAGATGGGCCAGCGCGTGAAACTGGGTTGTTTCACAGTCGAGTTCATCCAGGTCACCCACTCCATCGTGCAGGCCGCTGCGTTGGCAATCACCACCCCGCTGGGCGTTGTGATTCACACCGGCGACTTCAAGGTGGATCCGACTCCGACGGACAACCTGCCCTTTGACCTGCACGCGTTCGCCGACTATGGCAAGCGGGGCGTCCTGCTGCTGCTGTCGGATTCGACAAATGCGGACCGGCCCGGCTACACCGAAAGCGAACGCGCCGTGTTTCCGCGCCTGGAAGAGATCTTCTCGCGCGCGCCGAACCGCATTGTCGTCTCCTGTTTTTCGTCGTCCATCCACCGCATTCAGCAGTTGCTCGATCTCGCCAAGGCGCACCGCCGCAAGGTGGCGATTCT
>JAEUQD010000831.1 GCA_016789925.1 Bryobacterales bacterium
TGGACCCGTAAATGAGCGCAGGTTGGTACGATCGAATCGGAAGGGCTTTCCTATGCCAGCGACAATTCCAGTGACGGTTACGATCGAGGAGCAAGCAGCTCTTCTGGCGCAGGCGAATGCTGAGGGTGTCAGCGTCGACACACTCGTGAGAAGGGCTGTTTTGCAGCTCATCTCCCCGACCGAAGCGGGAAAGCCACAAGTGGAACTAAGCGGTGAAGAACTGGAGCAAGCTTTCGAAGAACTTGCTGACTTGGTTTCCGAATCCGTTCCGCCTGTCCCGGCGGAGAGCTTGCGGCGGGAGAACATGTACAGCCGCGAAGACGAGTGGTAGATGAACATCCTCGTCGACACGAACATTCTTGTTCGCAGCGTTCACCACAGAGACGCCCAACATAAGGAAGCCGTCAGGGCGATGCGAAAGCGACGCACGCAAGGCGCCATCGTGCACATCGTTCCGCAGAACCTTTACGAGTTCTGGTCTGTTGCAACGCGGCCCGCCGCGAACAACGGACTCGCCTTGAGCCCGCAACAGGCTAATCGCGTTACCGCTCGTATCGAAAAACTCCTTATCCTTCTACGAGACACTCCGGCCGTTTACGACGAGTGGCGCCGCTTGGTTGCTGTACACTCTGCTTCCGGAAAGGCTTCGCACGATGCTCGGCTTGTCGCCGCGATGAACGTGCACGGCATTGACCATGTCCTTACGTTTAACGTCGACGATTTCAAGCGGTACACCGGGATCAATGTTCTCCACCCGAGTGGAGTACGTTGACCAGACCGACTGCACCACCTACCCTGGAACCCGTAAATGAACCCTTCCCGACTATTCGCCGCCAGTTGCGTTGCGCTTGTGACCACTTCCATGGTGTTTTCGATTCGCGGCGATATTCTCGACGCGCTGGCGGCCGATTTCCGGCTGACCAAAGAACAGATCGGACTGTGCCTGAGCCCGGCGTTCTGGGGATTCACACTGTCGATCTGGATTGGCGGATCGCTGGTGGACTTTCTGGGGATGCGGCGGTTGCTGCTGCTGTCCTCGGCGGGATTCCTGGCGGCCGTGGCCGCGATTGTGGTCGCGCCGCGTCCGGACACCGCGCCTGCCACCTTCTACACGGACCCGGGCTTTCTCACGCTGTATGGGGCGATGCTGACGCTCGGGCTCGCGCAGGGACTGGTCGAGGGCGTCATCAATCCGCTGGCCGCCTCGATGTATCCGCGCGAGAAAACACATCGGCTAAACGTTCTGCACGCGTGGTGGCCGGGCGGGTTGATCGTGGGCGGGTTGGCCTCGTATGGACTCACGAAGATGATGGGGCTGGACTCGGGCACTGTGCCGGCTGCGACGGCGACGCTCGGCTGGCAGATTAAGCTGGGGCTGATCACCGTGCCTGCCATCGTGTACGCCGCGATGGTGTGGAACCAGCCGTTTCCGAAAACGGAGCGAGTGACGGCGGGCGTGACCAATCGCGACATGGTGCGCGAGGTGTTCTCGCCGCTGTTTCTGTTGTGGTGGGTGTGCATGTGGATGACGGCGGCGACCGAACTGGGTCCGGATCAGTGGGTGGGGAGCGTGATGACGCAAGTGGCCCACATGCAGGGCATTCTGCTGCTGGTGTACACGGCGAGCCTGATGTTCATTCTGCGGTTCTTCGGTGGACGGCTGGCACATGCTCTGTCGCCAATGGGGCTGCTCACGATCTCCGCGATTCTGTCGGCGATCGGGTTGTGGGGATTGAGTTCCGTGTCGACGCCCGCGGGCGCGGTGCTGACAGCGACCGTGTTCGGGATCGGCAAGACATTCTTCTGGCCGCTGATGCTGGCGTTCACCGCGGAGCGGTTCGCAAAGTCCGGCGCGCTGGGACTGGCGATTATCGGCGGGACGGGCAACCTCTCGGTGGCGTTTATTCTGCCTATCATGGGTTCGTGGTACGACAGCTATGGCGCGGCGGCGGCCTTCCGCTATGTGGCCTATTTGCCCGCCGTGCTGACCGTTGTGTTCGGGATTCTCTATCTGAGGTATCGCCATGATCACGCGTCGCGCCCTGTTAGCCTCCCCGCTGCTGGCGGCCAATAATACGATCCAAATCGGATTAATCGGAACCGGAGGCCGGTGCCGCCACCTGTTGCGATCGCTGTTGACGGTTCCGGAGGTTCGCGTTACCGCCATCTCCGATGTCTGGGACACGGCGCTCAGCGAGACCCGCAAGATGGTGGGCGAAAAGCCGGCGGCGACGAAAGACTACCGCGCCCTGCTCGAACGGAAAGACGTCGACGCGGTGTTGATCGCGACGCCCGACCACTGGCATGTGCCCGCTACCATCGATGCGGTTCAGGCAGGCAAAGATGTCTATGTCGAAAAGCCGCTGACGCACGACCTGACGGAAGGCAAACGCGTGATCGACGCCGTGCGCCGGTCGAAGCAGATTGTCCAGGTGGGGATGCAGCAGCGGAGCATGCCGCACCTGATCAAGGCCAGGGAGATTTTGAAATCAGGCGCGCTGGGGAAGATTCACAAGGTCCACATGACGTGGAACCGGAACTCGAATCGCGGGGCGCGCAGCTACGCCGAAATCGATCCGGCGACGGTGGATTGGGCGCGGTTTCTCGGCAACGCGCCGAAGCAACCCTTCCATCCGGTGCGCTTCCGGAACTGGCGGTTCTTTTGGGATTTCGGCAACGGCATCCTCACTGACCTGATGGTGCACTGGCTCGACGTCGTGCACTGGTTTCTGGATTTGAACTATCCCGAATCGGCCGTGACCATCGGCGACAATTTCGCGCCGGAGTGGGGATGGGAGACGCCGGACACAATCCAGACGCTGCTCCACTACAAGCCGGAGGGTGTGCAGGCGTACTTTGAAGGCACGTTCGTGAATGCGCGCAATGCCGCGATGACAGAGTTTATGGGTGACAACGCCACGCTGTATATCGATCGCGGGCGGTACGAGATCATTCCCGAGAAGGGACGGAGCATGGAGCCCAGCGAAATGATTCTCGGCGAAGGGCCGCGCGGCGCGGACTTCTACGATAGCCCCAACGGCGAGTTATTGCATTTGCGGCACTGGCTCGATTGTGTGCGCTCCCGGCGCGAGCCGAACACGCCGGTGGAGGCGGGTGTGAGCGCGGCGGCCGCGGCGCACCTGGGTAACATCGCCTTCCGGCAAGGTAAGCTCGCCCGCTGGAGCAGTGTCGCGGGAAGGGAATAATATGCTGATTCTGGCGCAGTGGCCAGCGCGCATTCG
>JAEUQD010000541.1 GCA_016789925.1 Bryobacterales bacterium
CGCCGTCCGCCGTCCCATCGCGCACGACCCCGTCGCGCTGATCAGCGGTAACCGTTTGTCCGCCAGCATGCGTTCGCCCACGATGCCGGACTTCCCGATCACCAGCGAAAACACGCCACGCCAGCCGTGCCGGTCGAGCACCCGGTTGCAAATGTTCTGCACCGCGATCGCGGTCAGCGGTGTGCTGTGCGACGGCTTCCACACGACACAGTCCCCGCAAACAGCCGCCAGCAGCGCGTTCCAGGCCCAAACGGCCACTGGGAAGTTGAACGCCGTGATCACGCCGATGGTCCCCAGCGGATGCCATTGCTCGTAGATCCGGTGCCCCGGACGTTCGCTCGCCATCGTGAGCCCGTACAACTGGCGCGACAGGCCCACCGCGAAGTCCGCCATATCGATCATTTCCTGGACCTCGCCCCTGCCTTCGGCAATGATCTTGCCCATTTCGATGGTCACCAGCGCACCTAGGTCGTCTTTGTGACGGCGAAGTTCGAGGCCGATCTCGCGGACAATCTGCCCCCGCGCCGGAGCAGGCAGCAGCCGCCATCGCTGCCACACGTCGGTCGTCCTGGCCAGCGCCTCCTCATAGTCATTAGCTGAAGCCATCGCCACGCGTGCCAGCGCTTCGCCCGTTGCCGGATTCTCCGAAACCAGCTCGCCCCCGGTCGGGCGGACAACCCAATCCAGGTGGCAAACCCCGGAATTGAGCGGGGCGATGCCCAGACGGTCGAGGATCGTGTTTACGGTTGTGCCAGCCATTGAAATCCTTCCGGACCGGTCGCAAAGGCGCGTCCGGCACTATTCACCACCCGGCGGATCCGTTCGATGATCTCCTGCTGAAACTGCGGGTCGTGCCAGCCGGTAAATCCACGGACTTCGCTCACGCGCCAAGCCTGCGGCCGCGTCGTGGCGCCGTGGCGTTTCACCGCGCGCACATGGAACGGGTCGCCTATGATATTTTCGCGCGTTGCGGCCAGCGCCTGCGCCGCCAGTTCTTCCGGCTCGCACGGAAGAATCGGCGCAAGCGTGGCAAACACCCGGATTCCCGCGTCGCGAAGCTGGCGAATCGCCGCCAGCCGATCTTCCAGCGGTTCGCAATGCGGTTCGTAGCATCGGCGGACGTCGTCCCGGTTCGTGGTCAACGAGAAACTGACGCGCAGCCGCGTCATACGGTTGAGTTCGCGCAGCAGATCAAGATCGCGCACGATCAGTGGGCCGCGTGTCTGAATCGCAAACAGCTTCGGCGGATGTTGAATCAGCGCCCGCAGAATCGTTGGCATCCTCATGGCTTCCCCTTCCGCCGGCTGGTACGGATCGGTCAGCGGCGAACAGTAGATCAGCTGTGCTGGCCTCGACTGCCGCGCAACAAGCTCAGCCGCGTTCTCTTTGAACGTTGTGAACTGGCCCCAATGCTCCCAGTCCTCCCGCTTCAACCCACCCTGGACCCGCATCGTAGGCACGTAACAATACGTGCACCCGTAAGTGCAGTTGCGCGCCGGTGTCAGTGAATGTGTAAATCCTGCTGAAGCGATGAATCCGCTGGTGGGCGACAGAATCGACTGTGCCCTCGAATAGCCGCTAGCGCTTCTTGACATGCCGGTCGAACCAGTCAATCATCTCGGCGATCGTGTGTTCGACGCTTTCCCGTGCAGAGTATCCGTGCGCCTCGTGCGGCAGCACGACATAGCGCACCACACCCCCATTGCCGCGCACCGCCTGGTACATTCGTTCCGATTGCACCGGAAACGTCCCCTGGTTATCGTCTGCTTCCCCATGGATGAGCAGAATCGGTTCTTTGATCTTCTGCGCGCTCATGAAGGGAGACATCCCGATGTAGATCTCCGGGGCTTGCCAGAAGGTGCGCGGTTCGGCCTGGAACCCGAACGGCGTCAGCGTCCGGTTGTATGCGCCGCTGCGTGCGACCCCGGCTTGAAACAGATCGGAATGGGCCAGCAGATTGGCTGTCATAAACGCGCCATAGGAGTGGCCACCCACGCCAACCCGGACTGGATCCGTCCACCCCTCCGCTGCCGCCTTATGAATGGCTGCCTTTGCGGAACTGACCACCTGCTGGATATAGGTGTTGTTCGCCGTGTCCGGATCTCCCACTACCGGCATCGCCGCGCCGTCGAGAATCGCATACCCGGCCAGCAGATAGAACAAGTGCGATGCACCTGCCACCGTGGTGAAGCGATGCTTCGACCCGCGTACCTGCCCCGCCGTCGATGCATCCGTGAATTCACGAGGATACGCCCAGACCACCGTCGGAAGCGGCTTGCCCGGCGTATAGTCCGGCGGCAGATACAGCGTGAACGAAAGCGGCACTCCGTCTTCGCGTTGGTATGTGACCAATTCCTTCTTCACCCGCCGGAATTCCGGCGCGGGATCCTGGACATTCGTAATCCGGTGTTGGATGCGGCCGTTCTGGCGGATCAGGTAATTGGGCGGATCCTTCAGCGTCTCCCGCCGCGTCAGCAGTCGTTGCCCGTCGAGAATCGCCACCACCGTTTCATACGCGTCCGGATCCGAGTGAAACAGCCGCTGCTTTTCGCCCGTCGTCAGCGAGTATCGGTCGAGGAATGGACGGTCACCCTGTGGCGAGGCTCCTTCCCCATCCAGAAAGATGCTGCCGCTGTCTGTTTGAAGGACTCGATGCCCGCTCCGCAGAGTGCGCATCAATGGCGTGCCCGGATCGCCGTACGCATCCTGGGCGTTCCGCGACCAGATCGTCTTCGCCGGTTGATTGGGTGCAACCATTTGCGTCTGCGTCCACCGGCGGCGGCGATCGTAATCTGTCACCAGCGCGCGAGGATCGTCGTCCAGCCAGCGCACCGCCATACAGCGGTACTGTGTTCGCACCCACTCCACCGCTTCCCCCTGGAACGGTGCGGCCAGCCGCAACAAGCGGTCCCGGTGCGAAACCTGCTTTCTCGGGTCGCCTTCATCCAACGCCTCCACCCATGTCAGCGTGGCCGGGTCGTTCGGCTGCCAAGCGAACTGGCGTGGTCCGGTCACCACACCCTCAATCGGCACATTGTCTGCCATGGGGCGCTTCGTGATCACCCGGGCAACTCGTCCTTCCGTGGTCCAGACTTCAACGTCTTTCGGAAAGTCGCCGGCATTCAGGACGTAGGAATAGGGCCGGCGAAGCCGCGTGACGAGGATGTGCTCGCCGCCGGGTGAAGGGACCGCGCTTTCAATAATCGAGGGCTCGGCAAGTTTGCGGCGCGACGCCGTGCCCGCATCCACCAGCGTCAGTTGCGATCGGAGATAGTAATCGAACAATCGCTCGTCGTAGGAATTCCTCAAGGCGTCCGGATTGGTGCGCGTGGGCCCCGCCTTGCCCAGCGTCTCCTGAATGATCGGACCGTCCGGCGTCGTAGGCGGCGCGGGCACAGAACCCCGGTCCTCCGGAATCAATTGCACCAGCAGGCGCCGATTGTCCGGCATCCACCGCACCGGATCGCCCCACGCTGCGTTGATATTCGCCGCCAGACGCCGGAACTCCCCGGTCTCTACCCGGCCCACCCACACTTCCACACGGTCATCCTGGAATGCCGGAATGGCGAACCACTTTCCATCCCCGCTCCAGTGCGGACTGCCATACCGCGCCGGAGGGGGCAGATTGAGCGGAACCGCGGCCCCGGTATCCAGACGTACAAGTCCGATCCCTTCGTACAGGGTCTGCCGGTGCGGTGCGTTATTGCGCGGATTGACGCGCAACCCCGCCAACCGCAGCATCGGCTGCGCCAGTTCCGCGATCGATGGATAGCGCCGTACGTCCAGCAGCAGCGCGTGCGTGCGCGCCGGGTTCACAGAAATGGCCGGGGTGGCCGGCGCGTCGAGAATCGCGCGAATGCGTTCGGGCGCTCGCTTGTACTGTGCGCCGGCCAGACCGCCGAAAGCAAGGGCCACAACGAGCAGATTACGGAACATGCTTTCCTCAGCGTAGACTATTTCCCATGGACCGCCGCAGCTTTCTGACGTCCGCTGCCCTATCGGCATCGAGTTACCAGCGCGTACTGGGTGCGAACGAGCGAGTGCGCGTCGGCTTGATCGGTTGCGGAGGCCGGGGCCGCTTTGTCGGCAAGTTCATGGCCGAGGCCCCGAACACCCAATTTGTTGCCACGGCCGATGTCTACCTGCCGAACGCCCACGCCGCCCGCGACTGGGCCGGCGGCGACGCCAAGGCTTTCCAGGACTTCCGGAAGTTGCTGGAACTGAAGGACGTGGACGCGGTTCTCGTCGCCACGCCCGACCATTGGCATGCGATTCCAACCGTCCTCGCCTGCCAGGCCGGCAAAGATGTCTACGTCGAAAAACCCCTGGCTCACAATATCCACGAAGGCCGGGCCATGGTGGAGGCAGCACGGCGCCACAACCGCCTTGTCGTCATCGGCACGCAACAGCGCTCGGCCACCCATTTCCCCGAAATCGCCCGCATCATCCAGTCCGGCCAATTAGGCGAAGTACGGTTCGTCCGTATCTGGAACTACGTCAACATGGCGCCCAACGGCGTTTCGGCCGAGCCTGACACCGCGCCACCGGAAGGCCTCGATTGGGACTTCTATCTCGGCCCTGCCCCCAAAGTCCCCTACAACCGCAAGCGCCATCTTGCCACCTACCGTTGGTTCTCCGATTATTCCGGCGGCTACATTACCGACTACGGAACCCACCGGTTCGATACGATGCACCAGATCATGGGCGTCGATGCTCCGTTGTCCGTGTCGGCGACCGGCGGCCGGTTCTCGGTCAAGGACGCCGGCGACGTCCCCGATGTCATGCAGGTCACCTACGACTACCCCGGCTTTGTCCTGTCCTATGAAGCCATTCGCATGAGTGGTCACGGCGTTGGCGGGCGGACCCCAGGCATGCGCTACTACAACTCAAAGGGCGAATTCGACCGCCCGCACGGCCACGCCTACTACGGTACCAATGGAGCGCTCTTCTGCGACCGCATCGGCTACGAGATCTATCCGGACAACGACAGGATCATCCGCAAGACACACAACACCACCGACGCCACCTCCCTCCACGCACGCCATTTCATCGACTGCGTCCGGTCGCGCCGGCGGTCGCCCGCCGACGTTGAGGTCGGCCACCGGTCCACCATCGTCGCGCACCTGGGCAACATCGCCTACCGGACCGCCAGGAAGTTGAAGTGGGATCCGGCTAAGGAAGACTTCGTGGATGCCCCGGAAGCAACCGCTCTCCTCCGGCGCAAGGCCCGTGAGCCCTGGACCCTTATTTAGGGAACTGCGGGTCCGCCATCACCTCGCGCATTTGCTGGATGTGCCGGTCCGCGTGCGCCGCGGCGAACAGAAACCATTGATACGCGTCCAGCGGACCCAGCGCCGGGTGCGGCAGCGCGTGCCGGCGCATCTCCGCGGGCGTGGTCTGGACAAACTCGATGCTGCGGTCTCGCCGCGCTTTGAACTCGCTGGCCAGGTCGGCCGCTTTGGTCCACCGGCCCGTCGGTACAAAGCCTTCCGGTGCATTCACCCGCCGTGCCCGGCTCGCCACGCCTTGCTGGATTTTCTCGTCCAACGTCGGATTGGGCTCGCTCGCCGGCTTCTGAAGCGCCGCCTGCGCGGCCTGAAATACGCTGTCTTCGACCAGCGTCAGGTGCTCGGCGATCTCCGCGATCGACCACCGGTTCGGCCCAGGTTTGTGGCGCAATTGTTCGACCGATACCGTCGTGACAATATCCAGGAATTGCTTCCGCGTCGCATGAAGATAACTCATCGCCCGATCGCGCTCGGACTGTGTCAAGGGTTGCGCTGCCATGGCAAGTGGGATCGCGAAGAGGGTTAATAAAGCTCGCCGCATATTCGGAACACCCTAAATTTTAGCTGAAGTCTTACCGATAAGCCTCGTAGGACTCTCGCCTGTGAACGCCATTAGCCCGGAGGGCCACGCTTTTTGTCATCCGCTGCGCGAAGGCGAGTTTGCGGCCGGACGTCAGGAATCGGTCAGTCCCGAGCGGCTTCCGACGATTTTGGTCCTCGACAGTCTCGACATCAACCGCCGGCTGCTGCGCGCGATGTTGAAAACTGCGCCTTACCGGTTGATTGAGGCGCGCCGCGCCACCGAAGCGCTGACCATCCTCGATCGCGAACCCGTGGACCTCCTGATCCTTGACCTCATGATGCCCGAGATGTCGGGAGCGGACTTCTGCAAAGCGATGAAGTCCAGCAAAAAGACGCAGTTCACGCCCATCCTGATGCTCACCAGTGTGCAGGGCATTGAAAACGAGATTGTGAGCATCGCCTCTGGTGCTGACGAATTCCTCACCAAACCCCTGCACCCCGAGGTGGTGCGTACCCGTATTCGTGCCATGCTCCGCAATAAGGCGGCCATCGACTCCCTCGAGGAAGCCGAAAGCATCTTGTTCACACTGGCTCAGGCTGTTGAAAAACGGGACAAATACACGGGCGACCACTGTGAGCGGCTCGCTTTCTACGGTGTCTCCCTCGGTCGCGCACTCGGGCTCGGCAAAGGCCACTTGAGCGCTCTCCACCGCGGCGGCTACCTGCACGACATTGGGAAGGTTTCGGTTCCGGATGCGATCCTGTTCAAAAAAGGCGCGCTCACCGAAGCCGAGTGGGTAATCATGCGATCTCATACAACCAAAGGCGAAGAAATCTGCAAACCCATGAAGTCCCTGGCGTCCGTCCTCCCGATTATCCGCTCGCATCATGAGCGGTGGGACGGCTCCGGATATCCAGACGGCTTGGCCGGCGAGGAGATTCCTCTTCTCGCCAGAATTTTGCAAATTGTTGATATTTACGACGCTCTGACCACGGCGAGACCGTATAAGCCAGCCCTAACCCATCAGGAGGCCCAGGCCCTCCTGGAAGAGGAAGTGAGGCGGAACTGGCGCGATCCCGAATTGGTCCCGCTCTTCTTTGAGTGCTGTTCCGGGTTAATCCCGCGGCCGGAGAACAGCCTCGGCTCTTCGTCCATCCGCGAGTCGCTCGAAAGGATGAACGCTCAACTACTGGGGTAGTATTCGCCCATCGGGAGCCAGCCGCAATCGCCGGCCGCGCCAGACGACTGTCGATCCGAACAAGCCCGCAAGCCAGATGGCGGAACCCCACAGATCCCTGAACGGAATCAGGAAGAAGTAGTACAAAACCAACCGGGAGCGGAGGACACCCCAACCTGCGGTCAGAGCCATGACATACCGGGTCCCCAGCAGCACAGCGCCCCACCACGGCTGCCCGGCCAGACACGCCACCACTGCCCAGAGCGAGGCTTGCGTCACCGGAAGACCAATGTAGGCCCCCCGCGAGACCCGGATGGTCCGGTGCCACCGTAATTGATGAGCCCAGACTCCCGCCCACGAGTCGCCTTGCAGGAATGTTTCTACAACTGTAGTCGACAGATGAACCCGCAGCCCCAATTCGGTGATACGGCGGGCAAGTTGGTAGTCGTCCGCAATGAAATCGCAAAGCACGGGGAATCCTCCGATCCGGTCCAGATCCCGGCGCCGGAAGAGCAGTGTGGAGCCCAGCCCGAATTCCTTGACACCGACGAATGGGGCCACCAGGGTACTCGGAGCGAAGTCGGTCGCGATTCCCAGCGCTTCCCAAATGCCCGGCAACCGGCGTGCCGATGCACGGTACAGGCACGTCACAACACCGACATCCGGATCTTCCAGCGGCGCGACGACGCTTCGGAGGTAGCCGCCTGGAACACGGATATCGGAGTCGTTCACCAGCAGCACCGGATACCGCGCATGGCGGGCCAACTCTTCCAGCGTGCCCACTTTGCCGTTGGGCGAAGAATTCGGCGTGAGATGCAAGTGGATAGCCCGCTCCGGATGGTTGCGTTGAAGACTCTGGATCAAAGGAATGCATGGATCGGCGGGGTCAGGCACGCCAAACAGAATCTCGTACTCCGGGTAATCCTGATTCACATGCGACAGGATCGCCTCGGCAAAGCCGGGGTCTAGCCCTCGGACCGGCTTCAGAATCGAGATTGGCGGCAGCGACGCGGGGCGCGGATCCTGCCGCATCATCTGGCGCATCGACGCAAGGAATGCCGTGAGTTGGTAGCCCAAGGCAACTGCACAGGCGACACCGAGCAACCAGATCATTTCGACAGCAGGACAACCCCACCTGCCACCAGAATCGCGCCGGCCCACCGTGCGGGTTGCACTACTTCCTTGAGCAAAACCCGGGCGAGGAGTGTTTCCAAGACCAGGCTGGCTGCCGTGGCAGGAACCGCAAAGCTCAGGTCCTCCCGCTTCAGTAGTTCCAGGAAACAGAAAAAGGAAGCGGCCATGAAGAATACCGAAAGCAGAATCGGCCAGCGCCCAAACACCTGCCGCCTGAGCCCGGAGTGGCGCTTCATCTCCCAGCTTTGAAGCAGATCGCACGCTACGGTGCTGAGCACCACGCCGGAGACAAGCAGCCACCTCATTGGTTTCGCGACGAAGGCAGAGTCAGGCCGGTGAGCACGGTGCCTGTGACGATCAACGCGGTGCCCCCCCAGCGCATCGTCGAAACGGCCTCGCCCAGGACAAAATGGCCGATCAACGCATTGAACACATACCCAACGGCAGTCACGGGAAGCACGAAGCTCAGGTCGGCGAGCGAAAGCAGATGCATCCGCGCCAGGGTCCAACCGATCAAGAGCACGATGCCGGCAACCACCGCCGGATGGAGCAGCGACGCCAACAGGGAATCGCCGCCCGCTTTCATACCGACGCTGAGAAAAGTGTTGCCCGCGGTGTTCAACAGAACGACGACAAGAACGAAAAAGTACGTGGTGCGCAGGGAATCAGTCTCCGGCCGAGGCGGCTGGCACGCCGGGAGTTTGGCGGCGCTGATCGGCCACAAACTTCTTTCGTTTGCTACGCAGCGCCAGGTATTCCCGGGCTTCTTTGTACAGCCGTTTGCGCTCGTCGTTGTCAAAGATGGCTTTCCGGACCACGCGCCACGCTGCCTTCGGACGGAAATAGTACTCCCCGTAGAATCGTTCCACCCACTCGACGAGTTCCGCACGATCCAAACCGTGGTAGATGATATTCGGAAGTTGGTGGCCTTGATCGTCGGTCATCGAATCGATCGTGATCAGATTGTTCTTCTTGACGTAGTCGTAGAATTCGGTACCCGGATAGGGGTGAGCGATCGACACCTGGATAGTCTCGCAATCGATCTTCTTCGCAAAATCGATGGTGCGCCGGATGGACTCGCGGGTTTCACCGGGCAGGCCCACGATGAAATCGGCATGAATCGTCAGGCCGAGCGAGTGCGCATTCTTCGTGAAGCGCTGGGCCATATCCAAGGTGGCCCCCTTCTTGATGTTCTTGAGAATCTGTTGGTCACCCGACTCATAGCCGACGATCATCAGACGGCAGCCGGCCTCCCGCATCGCCTTCAGGGTCTCGTAGTCGGTGGTCACTCGCGACGTGCACGACCAGGTGAAGTTCAGCGGCTTCAACTTCTTACACAACTCGATCGTCCGTGCCTTCTGATAGTTGAAGGTGTCGTCGTCGAAAAAGATCTCCTTCAACCCGGGGAAGTTCTCAAGCGCCCAACGCACCTCGCTGGCCACATCGTCCGCGGACCGCAACCGCCAACGGTGCCCCGAGTGCGTCTGCGGCCACAGGCAGAACGTACACATCGCCGGACACCCGCGCGACGTGTAGAAGCTCAGGAACGGATTCAGCAAAAACGGAACGTTATACCGCCGGAAGTCGAGATCACGCTGATAAACCTTGCTCACCCAAGGGAGCGTATCGAGGTTCTCGATATACCCGCCTTCCGGATTGTGGCAAACCGTATCCCCCTTCCAATAGCTGACACCCGGCAGTTCCGACAGGGGCTTTCCGTTCGCAAAATCAACAATCTGGTGATCGAACTCCCGCCGAACCACAAAATCGATCGCCCGGGACGCCCGAAGGCACTTTTCCGGCTCTACTGTCACCGGAGGACCCACAAAGGCTACTTTCAGCTTCGGGTTCCGGTCCTTCATCATCTCCGCCATCTGGGCGTCGACATGAAAGCCAGGCGTCGAAGTGAATAGGACAAGCAATTCGAAATCACTCGCCATCGCCACCGTTTGCTCGATCGAGATCTTGTGGGGAGGAGCATCCACAACCTTGCTGTCGGGGAGCATGCCGGCCGGATAGCACAGCCATACAGGGTACCAGTAGGATTCGATTTCCCGAGTGGCCGGCCAACGGGAGCTGGCGCCGCCGTCAAACCCCTCGAACGACGGCGGATTCAGGAACAACGTGCGCATGAGACTCCTTTTCCCAGAGTAAGGCCAACAGCCGATTGCGGAACACCTTCCCCCAGGGAACGGTCGAAATCAGCGGGTGTATTCCCTCTATTGTCACCTATTTGCGGAAGTGATGACCTTCTCGGTGCGGCCTTGTTTGCTGATGTTCGTATAGCGGATCCTGACTTCGGCGGAGCCGACAATACGCGTTTGAATCGAACTCCGGATGCTGACAGGAATCGCGACGCCATCCTGATGGACATAGTCACGGACAAAAGCGACCTTCTTGAGAAAGACCGACGGGCTTTTCGCCAGTTCACCCTCCTCACGCACCGGCAGCCACGTCGCATTGTCGATCCAAACCCAACCCTCGAAAAGACCGACCTGTTTCCGGCGAGGCTCCAGGAAGAAAAGATGCAATTTGCCCTGTCCCCAAGGGTATTCTCCCCGGTAGTGAAACTTGTAGTTCTCGCGGTTGATCCCGAGCCCGGGCTTTTCCCCAGCCTCCTTTTCCGCTTGAAGATAGCGCGCTATGACGTCCTTTTTGACCGTGTTGTCGCCCTGGATGGTCAATGCGCGATAGGTGATGGCGCCCAGCTTGGTGACGTATCGCCAGGCATGCAACTTGCCTGATTTGTTGAGCTTCGGAAGACTCGCTTCCATCTCAACTTCCATCGCAAGGTCAGAAAGCTTTGATTGTTGATCTTTGGTCGCCGCAAAATACCGATCCAGCACAACGTCCCCGCCGCGCTCGGCGGGAGGTAGCGCCAGTGCGGCTGCTCCGAGATGGGAAAGTAAAAAAGCAAATATCAGTAACAACGTTGGTCACTCCAGGCTTGGCGCGATCGCCAGCCCGTTAATCCAATCTACCAAACTGCACAACTGCCAAGGCCGATCCCCGGCTTTCAATCCGTTGGATGAATTGCCGGCCATTAGGGTTCCGGGAACTGGTAAGCTAGGCCGCATATGGCTTCGATCCCCTTGGGTTTCCGGCATGAAGAGAGCACTTTGGTGACCAGTGAAATCGCCATCGATTTCATGGGGATCGAAGATGCGCGGGTTTTGGCCACACCCCACTTGGTCTGGCATCTCGAAATGGCTTGCCGCAACGCGGTCAAACCGCTGCTGGACGCAAGCCAGGACACCGTCGGAACCGTCGTGAACATCAAGCACTTGGCCGCAACTCCGCTCGGAATGGCGGTTCGGTTTGCAGCCGAGGTAGTTGCGGTCGACGGGCGAAGGCTCGAATTCCGGGTTGAGGCCTTCGACGAACAGGAAAAAGTAGCCGAAGGGACGCATGAGCGCTTCATCGTGGACATGGAACGGTTTGCAAATCGCGTGAGGGCCAAGGCCGGCCGTCCCACGGTCTAAGCTAAATTAGTTCGGCAGGAAACGCCCTGCCACCGGACTGCTTTCCACGGACAGCTTCTTCGCGGAGAAGACAGACGCCGCCCTGAGAAGATTGTTCAGGTCGGAACCTTCCTCCACCGTGAGCTCGTGCTCCACCCAATTCGACAGCGGAATATTCCGGAAGTACAGGCGCTCCTGGAGCACCATGCTCTTGCGATTGAGAAACAGTGACTTGCTTTCGCGCATATAGTGTCTCTCTTCAACGCGTATATCACCGAGAAAATCGTCAAAAGACTTTCGCCGGGCCTCTTCTTCCGTTGCTTTCAACTGCGAGTCCAGTTCGCGCTCATGACTGGCAATCCGCGCTTTCGCCTCGATTAACGCTTCCCGCTCCTTGGCCAGCAATACCTCCGTCCGCGACTCCATGATGTAAAACGCGAGCAAAGCGGATCCAGCGGCGGTGAATAGGGGCAGAAGCAGCCAGACGATGGCGTCCATATTCGTTTCCTGCACCTAATCATCGGTTGGAGGAGCCCCGGACTTTAGGTTCGCGATCCGCCAACTGATCTGGCGCAGCATGCCCAGCCAGATCGGCGCATCCGCCGCCTCGAAATTCAGCCTTCGCAACAGACGCCGTAGTTTCAGGAGCATCGAGCCATCCACCGGTTCCTTCAGATAGCCCGATTCCCGAAGCAGGTTGATGGTGACTTCCTCAATCCGGCCCAGATCTTCTCCAGTGGCCGTCACTCGCACCTGGGTTCTGGCGCGCGCCGCCGTCCCGGAACGCACCAGTTCATACAGGCAAACGGCTACCGCCTGCCCCAGGTTCATCGATTCATGCTCGGGCCGGGTCGGGATCCGCATCAGCCAATGACAGTACGCCAGATCGTCGTTCCCGAGTCCGTACTTTTCCGACCCGAAGAGTAGGGCTACTTGCGTCTTGGCAGCGAGATGGCGGTTCAACAGCCGCCCCCCCTGATCTAGGCGCTTGATGGAGTGCACCGGCTCACGATGACCCAGCGAAGCCGTCCCCACCACCAGCGAACAATCGGCCACCGCTTCTTTCACCGAAGAGTGTACTTGAGCGTCGGCGAGAACCCGTGCGGCGCCCACAGCCGACCGGGCTTCCTGCCACGCCACATCGTAGGGTTGCACAAGGCGCAGGTCAAAAAAGCCGAAATTGCTCATGGCGCGTGCCGCCGCGCCGATATTCAATGGATTACGCGGAGAGACGAGTACGACGGCGAGGCTCACCGTACATGCGCTTCCTCAAGATAGGTGTACCCGTAGAGGCCGTCCTCGTAAAACCGCAGCAGCCGTCCGGACTCCTCATACCCGATCCTGCCTTCGCGCACCGCACGTTCCACATCGCGCCGGAACTGGTCCAGCAACGTCCGCGCATGGAACTGGACATAATCGAGCACTTCGGCCACGGTGTCGCCCCGGATCACCGTGTCGAGTTCGATCTCGCCGCTCTCGTTGAGCGACACGTGCACGGCGTTGGTATCGCCCAGCAGGTTGTGCAGATCGCCCAGAATCTCCTGGTAGGCCCCCACCAGAAACGAGCCGATGTAATACCGCTCGCCGTTAAACTGGTGCAGCGGAATGGTCTTCTTGACATCCCGCCGATCGATGAACTGGTCCACTTTGCCGTCGGAATCGCAGGAGATATCGCCCAGTACAGCGTGCCGTCCGGGACTTTCCTCGAGCCGGTGAATCGGCATGATCGGAAACAACTGCTTCACCGCCCACGAGTCCGGCATGCTCTGGAACAGAGAGAAATTACAGAAATAGGTGTCCGACAAATGGGCTTCAAGATTCTCAAGTTCCTCAGGCCGCTCGTCCGCGTCTTTCACCATCCGCTGAATCCGCCGCGAAATCGCCCAAAACAGGTTTTCTGCGATAGACCGCTGATCCAGCGGCAGATAACCCAACGAAAACAGGTTGAGCGCCGAGTCCAAGGCCTGCTGGGCGTCGTGATAGCTTTCCAGCAGGTTCTTGGTGGACAAACCTTTGTAGGTGTCCATCAGGTCGACCAAGGGTTGTTCGGAATCCTGGGGCAGATCCGGCGGAGCCAGCTCCACCTCGCCGATTCCACTCACCCCCAACACGTTGAAAATAAGGACCGAATGGTATGCTGCAACGGCGCGTCCGCTTTCCGAAATGATGTTGGGGTGGGGGATCTTCGACTCGTCGCAGACCGACTGGACGTGATAAATCACGTCGTTGGCGTACTCCTGCAGCGTATAGTTGACCGAAGACTCGAAATCGGTTTGCGATCCGTCGTAGTCGATGCCTAGTCCGCCGCCCACATCCAAGTACTGAAGCCCGGTCGCGCCCAAGCGGCGCATTTCCGCGTAGATTCGAGCCGCCTCGGTCACGGCGCCTTTCACCTGGCGGATGTTCGTGATCTGGCTGCCCAGGTGGAAGTGCACCAACTGGAGGATATCTTCCATCCCGAGGGACTTCAGTTGTTCCAGCGCCCGCAGCGCCTCCGTCACCGTCAGTCCGAATTTGGAGCGGTATCCGCCCGAAGACTTCCACCGGCCCGACCCGCGACTCGCCAGCTTGAGGCGAATGCCGATCGCCGGGCGCACCCCGACACGTTCACAGTGCTTGAGAATCAGGTCCAGTTCGGTGTACTTTTCAACCACGGGAATGATCCGCCGGCCGATCTTGGTGGCCAGCATCACCATCTCGATGTACTCGTCGTCCTTGAACCCGTTACAAATGATGGGAGTCTCGTTGTCGGCCACCGCCAGCACGGCCAGCAGTTCCGGCTTCGACCCGGCTTCCAACCCAAACCGGTAGGGTCGGCCATACCGGAAGACCTCTTCAACAACTTGCCGCTGCTGGTTCACCTTGATTGGATAAACCAGAGCATAATTGCCCTGATAGTTGTGGTCGCGAATGGCATCCTGAAATGCCTGGTGCATTTCCCCCAGGCGGTGCTTGAGAATTTCGCCAAAGCGGATCAGGATCGGAGGATTGATGCCGCGCAAAACGAGCGTATCCACCAATTCCTTCAGGTCGAGCCCGCGGGCGCCATCCTTAGACGGATGCACCCAGACATGCCCGTTGGAGCCGATGGAAAAATAGCCTTTGCCCCAACGCTCAATGTCGTACAGTTCGGTAGCGTCCGAGATTGTCCAACGCTCGGCCGGCTCCCACGTGGACGGCGCGTCCGCCATCTTTACGCTCAAGTTCTGTTCCATCCTCCTCTCCGCCTTTCAAGGGGGTTCACTCCAAGTGTCGTTCGAAAGCGGGCGCAGGGGCAAGTAGGATATTCAATCCCTACTTGTCAGACGGAGAATAGGGCGTTTCCGGTGCTACAATGAATCCAACCAGTTGGCTATTTCATCCACCGAAGGTGTCTGCTGAGAGTGTAATGGCATTGGCCGTTCCCCGACTATATCCGCACGCTAATACGTCTGTGCTGGCACAGATTGGCAACACGCCCTTGCTGCATCTGGCCAAGCTGAGCGCGGACCTGCCGGGAATCGAGATTTTCGGCAAAGCCGAGTATTTCAACCCGGGGGGCTCGGTCAAAGACCGTCCGGCCCTGAACATGATCCTCGACGGCGAACGCACCGGCAAACTAAACTCCTCCCGCGTCCTGCTTGACGCGACCAGCGGCAACACCGGAATCGCCTATGCCATGATCGGCGCGGCTCGCGGCTACCGCATCAAGCTCTGCCTCCCGCTCAACGCCTCTCCCGAACGCAAGCGCATCCTCAAAGCCTACGGCGCGGAACTCGTACTCACCGACCCCACACAGGGCTCCGACGGCGCCATCCGCAAATGCCGCGAAATCTATGAAGCCGATCCCGATCGATACTTCTACCCGGACCAGTACAGCAACCCCGCCAACTGGAAAGCGCACTACGAATCGACGGCCGTCGAGATCATGGAGCAGACCGGTGGCGGCCTGACCCACTTTGTCGCCGGGATGGGAACTAGCGGAACCTTCATGGGTGTCACCCGGCGCCTGCGCCGCGACCTGCCGAACGTGAAGTGCTGCTCCATGCAGCCATCCACCGGGTTCCATGGGCTCGAAGGATTGAAGCACATGCCCACGGCCCTGGTTCCCGCCATCTACGATGAGACCCTGGCCGACGAGAACTTTTGGATCGACACGGAAGACGCCTACACCATGGTTAGGCGCTGTGCGCGTGAGGAAGGTGTCCTGGTTGGGATTTCCGCCGCGGCCAACATTGTCGCGGCGCGCAAAATCGGCGCGCGCCTCGTGGCGCAGGGCGAACCGGGATCGATCGTCACGGTCCTGTGCGATGGCGCGGACAAATATTTGAGCGAAGAGTTTTGGAATGATCCGGATTGAATCAGAGGCCTGGCAGGCCATGGTCGAACATGCCAAACGCGCTTTCCCCAAGGAATGTTGCGGCGTGATGATCGGCGCTGAAGCCGACGACGGGAAACGGCAGGTCACCCACGCCATCCCCTGCCGGAACGCCTACGAAGGTGACCAGAAAGATCGATTTCTCATCGACCCCAAGGATCAACTCGCGGCGGACCGTAAGGCTCGTGAACTCGGTCTCACCGTGCTGGGTTTTTTTCACTCGCACCCCAACGAGGGCTCCTACTTCTCCGCGACCGATTTGAAGAACTCATGGCCGTGGTACTCCAACGTGGTTCTCTCCATCCGCGATGGAGAGTTCAAGGAAGCCAAGAGCTTCATCGCGAACGATGACCAGACGGCGGCCGATCCCGAAGAACTGGAATTTTAAGATATGGCAAAGATATTGATCCCGACGCCCTTGCGTCAATATGTAGACAAGAAAGATTCCGTCGAAGTAGGCGGCGCCACGGTAGGCGAAGTGCTGACCGGCTTGACCGGCCAGTTCCCCGACCTGCGCAAGAACCTCTACAACGACGAAGGCAAGTTGCGGAGCTTCGTGAATATCTATCTCAACGACGAAGACATCCGCTACCTGGGTAAGGATGCGACTGCCGTAAGGGATGGCGATACCATCACCATCGTGCCGTCGATTGCGGGAGGCGAGTAAGCTCGTGGCGTTGTCCAACGAAGAAGTACTGCGGTATAGCCGGCATCTCATCATGCCTGAAGTAGGCATGGACGGCCAGGAAAAACTCAAGGCAGCCAAGGTCATCTGCATCGGCACCGGCGGCCTCGGCGCACCGTTGGCCATGTACCTGGCCGCCGCCGGCGTCGGGCGCATGGGACTCGTCGACTTCGACACCGTCGACGTCACCAACCTACAGCGTCAGATCATCCATGGCACCAGCGACATCGGGCGCAAGAAACTGGACTCAGCAGTCGACACGCTCAAAGAGATCAATCCGCACATTCAGTTGGACCGCTTTGAGGTCGCCCTCACCAGCGAAAACGCTCTCGACATCCTCAAAGACTACGACATCGTCATCGACGGCACCGACAACTTCCCCACACGCTACCTCGTCAACGACGCTTGCGTGCTGCTGGGCAAGGTGAACGTGTATGGTTCGATCTTCCGCTTCGAAGGCCAGGCCACTGTGTTCGGTTACCCCGGTGGGCCCTGCTATCGCTGCCTCTATCCGGAACCGCCACCGCCCGGCCTCGTTCCTTCCTGTGCCGAAGGCGGCGTACTGGGGATTCTCCCCGGCATCATTGGCGTCATCCAGGCCACTGAAGCCGTGAAGCTGATCATCGGCAAGGGCGAACCGCTCGTCGGCCGTCTCCTGCTCTACGATGCCCTGGGGATGAAGTTCCGCGAATTGAAACTGCGCCGTAATCCCGAGTGCCCCATGTGCGGCGACCACCGCACCATCCACCAACTTATCGACTACCAGCAATTCTGCGGCATCCCGGCCCATCCGCCCACCCCGGAACCCGGCGTCTCGGAAACCGAAATCGAAGTCACCGCACTCAAGGCCCGTTTGGACCGCGGTGACGATTTCGTGCTCGTCGATGTGCGCGAACCGCACGAATTCCAGATCGGGCGTATTCCGAACTCGCGCCTGATTCCGCTGGGCGAACTACCCAAGCGCGTCAACGAACTCAGCGTGGGCGACGACATCGTGGTGCACTGCAAGAGCGGCATGCGTAGCGCCAAGGCCATGGACTTCCTCAAACAGTCCGGCTTCAAGCGCGTCAAGAACCTCAAGGGTGGCATCCTCGCCTGGAGCGACAAGGTCGACCCATCGGTTCCGAAGTACTGAGCAGCTACCCTGCTCTCCACTCACCCCATCGCCGCGTCCAGACTCCGCCCGATCAACTCCAGCAATTCATCCATCTGCGCCTCGGTCGAAATCAGCGCCGGCGACACGGCAAACCAATCCGGATCCACCCGCAAGATCAGCCCATTGGCCAGTGCAGCCGGCTTCAGGCGGTGCCCCAACCCCGGCCTGGAAAACTCGACCCCCAGCAGCACGCCCTTCCCGCGCACCTCGCGCAGCACGCCGCGCTGCGCTACCAGGCTCTCCAGCCGTGGCCGCAGGTAGCGGCCCAGTTCCTCGGCGCGCTCCCACAACCGGTTCTCCACAATCTCATCGATCACCGCCATGCCCGCCGCGCAGGCCAGCGGATTGCCCGCGAAGGTGTGGCCGTGCATGAACTGGATGTTGGCCTGCACAGGTCCGAGGAACGCCTCGCCCAAATCCTCGCGCGCGATCATGGCCGCCAGCGGCACCGCGCCAGACGAGATGCCCTTGCCCACGCACAGAATATCCGGCGTCACGCCGAACGTCTCCGCCGCGAACATCCGTCCCGTCTTCCCAAACCCGGTGATCACCTCGTCGAAGATCAACAGCACGTCGTACCGGTCGCAAATCTCGCGCAGAATCTGGAAATACTCGGCCGTCGGCGTGATGATGCCGCCGGTGTTGCCGATCGGTTCGACGATGATCGCGGCCACCGTCTCCGGATCTTCATTCACGATCACGTCTTCAAACGCCCGCGCCGCGAAGCGGTTGCACTCGTCCCAGCCGCTGAAACGGTCGCGATAGTACGTCGGCGGAGGCACCTTGAGAAAGCCCGGCATGTGCGGCTCGAACTTGGTCTTCCGCGTGCCGGTCCCCGAAGCGGCCATGGCCCCGAAAGTGCCGCCATGGTAGCCAAAGTAGCGGCTGACGAACTTGTATTTGTGTGGACGTCCGGTCTGCTTGTAGTACTGCCGGGTGAATTTGAGCGCGGCCTCCACCGCCTCTGACCCGCCGCTGAACGGCTTCACCCAGTTCAACCGCCCCGGCGTGATACCGGCGATCTTGTCGACGAATTCGAGCGCGACGTCGGAGATGGCGTGCAGCGGTGGCGCGAACGTCATCCGGTCCATTTGGCGGCGCATCGCCTCCATCACGCGCGGATGACGATGCCCCAGGCAGGCAACAAAGATGCCGCCGATCGCGTCGAAATAGCGGTTCCCAGCCCGGTCCCAGTAATAGAGTCCCTCAGCCCGCTCCATCACCAGCGGATTCCGCGCAAAGTCTTCCATCTGCTGAAAGTCGACAAAGGTGCGGCGCAGCAGTTCGGTTTCGGTCATTTCCCGTAATTCTCGCGCACAAATCGCTGCGCGTCTTCACTCGTCGCAAGCTGCCCTTCAAGTTGCGCCGTTTCCACCGCCTCCAGAATCTCGCGAAACAGCGGACCCGGCCGGTATCCCCGCGCGATCAGGTCCTCGCCCGTGATCAGCCGCGGCGGGCGCAACTGCTCCGGCGGTACTTCCTCCAGCTTCCGCCGCGCGTACTCCCAGTTGTCCAACTGCCCGTGGCTGCTCGAACAGTCGATCCGGTGCAGTTCCAGGTGTTCGTCAAAATGATCCGTCCGCAGAAAACGCTTGAGCGTACTCTCCTTCATCCTCTGTACGTCACGGAAGCGCATATGACCCGCCACTAACGCACGCACAGCTTCGATCTCATCGAGCGAAAAGCGCAGCCGCGTCATGATCTCGGCAGCCATGCGTGCGCCCAACTCGGCATGCCCGTCGAACCGGATGCGGTCTGCCACTCGAAACGTGGGCGGCTTGGCCACATCGTGTAGCAGTACGCCCAGCGCCAGCGTCAGCGGAGGCTTACCCATTAACTCCAGCATGATCAGAGTGTGTGTCCACACATCGCCCTCCGGGTGGAATTCAGGCGGTTGCGGCACACGCTTCATCGCGGCCACCTCGGGCAGGATCTGCGCAAGCAGTCCGGACTCGTCCAAAAGTTCAAAGCCGCGGCGCGCGCCGCCTTCCGTCAGGATACGGACCAGTTCGTCCCGGACGCGCTCCGCCGAAACGCTCTGGATCTCGCCAGCCAGTTCCTGAATCGCCGCCATCGTTTCCGCTTCGATTGTGAAGGCGAAGCGGGCCGCGAAACGGATCGCGCGCAGCATCCGCAGGTGATCCTCGGCAAAGCGCCGATGGGCCTGGCCGACGGTGCGAACAATTCCATCACGCAAATCCTGCTGGCCATTGACATAGTCGAGAACAAGATTGTCCGAGGGGTCGAGCAGCAGCGCGTTTATCGTGAAATCGCGGCGCAGCACATCTTCCCGCGGATCGGTTTCAAACGTAACGCTGGCCGGATGGCGACCGTCCTGGTAGTCGTGATCGCTGCGGAACGTCGCCACTTCCACCGCCGCCTCCCCCATCCGCACCAGCACCACGCCAAAATGCGCGCCCACAAGCCGGCTACCGGGAAATAGCGCCGCCACTTCGTCCGGCGTGGCGGACGTAGCTACGTCCCAGTCCTTAGGCGCACGTTTCAGCAGCAGGTCGCGAACACAGCCGCCCACCAACAGCGCCTGATGTCCGCGCACGCGCAGTTCTTCAATGATGTCGCGCGCCAGGCGCTCCGAGTTCATGAACGATTGGAAACCCTGTCTCCCAGGGTATGGCGTTCTACAATAAAAGAAAACCCGTGTCGAACGAAGCTCCGGGAGAGCCATCCTCTTCTTTTCCCTCCTCCGCCAAAATCGTCATTGCCACTACCGTCGCGCTGTCGTTCATCTCCTTCTGGCGCGGCGCTGCCATCGTGCTCAGCGATCTCGCCTCGACGATGTTCTACGTCGGGGGCATCGCGGAGCAGGCGATCGGCAAATCCGCACCCTGGTTCGTCGTCGCTGTCATGCTGTTCAGCTTCGCGGTGCGCTCCATCTATATGGAAAGCTCGTCGATGTTTGTTCGTGGCGGCGTTTACGTCGTCGTGCGCGACTCCATGGGTCCCTTCCTCGCCAAGATCTCCGTCTCTGCCCTCGTCGTCGACTACGTCTTGACCGGACCAATCTCCGTCGTTTCGGCGGGCCAGTACCTCGGACGTCTACTCAACGAAGTCGCTGAGCTGCTTCATCAGCCCTTTCACATCGATCCCAATTCCTTCGCCACCGTCTTCGGCGTCGTCGTCACTGCCTATTTCTGGTGGTGCAACGTCAAGGGCATCCACGAATCCTCGGGCAAGGCGCTGCGGATCATGCAGATCACCACTGCGATGGTCGTCATGCTGCTCGTCTGGTGCGGGATCACGCTCGTCGTGCGCGGAGGCGCGCCACTGCCCCCGGCGCCCGTGCCGCAGAACCTGCAATTCACCCACGAGTCCCTCGGCTGGCTCGATGGAACCTTCTGGCCGGATCTCGCCTTTGCGGGACTCATCATCGCCTTCGGCCATTCCCTCCTGGCCATGAGCGGCTTCGAAACGCTAGCCCAGGTCTACCGCGAAATCGGTTACCCCAAGCTCATCAACCTCAAACGCACCGCCAACACCGTCTGCATCTACGCATTTTGCTCCACCGGTCTCATCAGCCTGTTCGCCGTGATGATCATTCCCGACGACATCCGGCGCAACTACTTCGACAACCTGATCGGTGGACTGTCGATGTCGCTCGCCGGACCCTACATCATGCGCCTCGGCTTCCACATCTTCGTCGTGGTCGTCGGTGTGCTGATTCTTTCCGGCGCAGTGAACACATCGATTATCGGCGCCAACGGCATCCTGAACCGCGTGGCGGAAGACGGCGTGCTGCTGGGTTGGTTCCGCCGGCCACAGAGCAAGTTCGGCACCACTTACCGGATCATCAGTCTCGTGGCGATTGCACAGATTGTGACGATCATCGGCAGCCGCGGCGACGTCTACCTGCTTGGCGAGGCCTATGCGTTCGGCGTCGTCTGGAGCTTTTCCCTCAAGTCCCTCGGCGTCCTCGTCCTCCGCTTTCAGCGGAAAGATCAGGAATACAGAACGCCCCTCAACCTGCGCCTCGGAAAATACGAAGTTCCCCTCGGCCTTATCCTCATCACAGGTTTTCTCTTCCTCGTGGCCATCGCCAACCTGCTCACCAAGCAGATTGCCACTATCTATGGCGTCTCTTTCACTCTCGTGCTGCTGGCCCTGTTTACCCTCTCCGACCGCATCAATCGACGCGAACGCGAAGGCAAACTCCTCGAGGAGTTCAACCTCGACTATCAGAGCGAGGTGACTTCCGGCGGAATTCACGCCCGCCCCGGTTGCGTCCTGGTCTCCGTCCGCGACTACAACCGCCTCTTCCACCTGCAAAAGGTACTCCAGAAAACCAACCTGCGCCGCCACGACATCGTCGTCATGACCGTGCGCACCATCTCCACAGGTGCGGGGGAATACGAACTAGGCGAGAACCAGCTCTTCAGCCCCTATGAAAAGGAACTCTTCTCCCACGTCGTCGCGGCCGCCGAACGCGAAGGCAAACACGTCGAACTCCTCGTTGTCCCCGGAGTCGACCCGTTCGACGCCATGGTCCAAGCCGCGCAGAACCTCAAAGCTTCGCGCCTGGTCACCGGCGTCTCTGCCCGCATGACTTCCGACGAACTGGCTCACCTCATCGGCCGCGCCTGGGAACGCCTCCCCGAACCCCGCCATCCCTTTTCCCTCGAGGTCATCACGCCGGACCGCCCATCAACGTACGTGAACCTCGGTCCGCACCCGCCGCGCCTCTGGCCGGAGGACGTCGACCGACTTCATGATCTGTGGCTCCAACTGTCCTCCGACAAGCGTTTCGGTTCGAACCTTCATCATCGAGATGTGTTGGGAGTGGCGTTGCGGCGCCTGGAGAATGACCTCAAGTTGAGCAACAGCGAGAGCGATCAGGTGGTCGCGGATCTTTTGAAGGAACTACGCAAGAACTGAGGTTTGCAGCATTCAGTTCTTGTCCATCCGGAACCGGGCCAGCAGAACAATCTGCTTGCGGTCCGCGTGAAACGAGATGACTTGTTTGTTCATCACGTGTCCGCCGAGTCATTGTGACATTTTCGTCAGGAACAGATCAGCATCGACCAGAAATCTCCGTGTCTGCATTCCACTAATCTGCGCGCTACACTGAGGGTTCTTGCCTATGTCCAACCTCGTGGTTACCTTCGGTGAAATTATGTTGCGCCTCGCCCCTCCGGGCTTTGAGCGCTTCCTCCAATCTCCTCAGTTTTTGGCTACTTTCGGCGGCGGTGAAGCCAACGTGGCGGTCGCTGTCGCCGGTTTCGGTGGCGCCTCGCGCTTCTGCACCTTCCTGCCGCCGAACAACCCCATCGTCGACGCCTTCGCCGGCGAGTTGCGCCGATTTGGTGTCGAGCCTGCGATTGTTCGCGCCAAGGGCCGTTTCGGTATCTATTTCGTGGAACCGGGCGCCAACCAGCGTCCCTCGAAGGTTGTTTACGATCGGGATGGCTCCTCGATTGCTCTCGCCAAACCCGGCGACATGAACTGGTCCGAAGCTCTCCGTGGAGCTGCCTGGTTCCACACGACAGGCATCACACCGGCTCTATCCCAGTCCGCCGCGGACTTGGCCATTGAGGCCGTCCAGTCCGCCAAGGCAGGCGGGGCGACCGTCTCCCTCGATCTCAACTACCGCAAAAATCTTTGGAAATACGGCAAGGCTGCGAAAGATGTGATGCCCGCGCTGGTCAAATCCACGGACTTCTGCATCGCCAACGAAGAAGATGTCCAGGCCGCCCTCGGACTCCACGCCGCCGTTGACGTGCATTCCGGCGAACTCGACCGCAACGAGTACCGCAAGCTCGCCGAAACCGTGCTGAATGCCTATCCGAGTCTGAAGGGCATCGCCATCACACTGCGCGAAAGCTATTCCGCATCCCGCAACGGTTGGTCTGCCTGTTTCCACAATGGAACCGACTTTCTGCTTTCCAACCGCTACGACATTACGCACATCGTCGACCGGGTGGGCGGGGGCGACTGCTTCGCCGCCGGCCTGATCTTCGGCCTGATGAATCTGCCAAGCCACCAGGAGTCCCTCGACTTCGCCGTCGCCGCCTCGTGCCTCAAACACTCGATTCCCGGCGACTTCAATCGCTTCACCCGGGCGGAGGTCGAAGGCCTACTGAAGGGTGGCGGTTCCGGGCGGGTCCAGCGCTAATTTAGCGATCCTGCCCCGGCTACCGGGAGCTGTCAGGTAGCGAGGCCTTACATATACATTCCGCCGTTGACATCCAACACGTGTCCGGTGATGTAGCCGGCGTCATCACTGGCGAGAAAGCGGACGGCGGCGGCGATATCTTCGGGGCGACCGAGGCGCTTCAGCGGAATGCGCCCCAGTAGGTTCTCCTTCAACTCCGCCGGCAACACAGCGGTCATGTCCGTATCGATAAATCCCGGAGCAATGGCGTTCACCGTCACGTTGCGGCTCGCCATCTCCTGCGCCAGCGACTTTGTCAGACCGATCAGCCCCGCCTTCGACGCCACATAATTCGCCTGGCCCGCATTCCCGCATTCGGCCACCACCGACGAGATATTTATGATGCGGCCCCAACGCTCGCGCATCATACCTTGCAGGACCTGCTGGATGCATAGGAACGACCCCGTCAGATTGGTTCGCAACACCGTTTCCCAATCGTCCGGCTTCATCCGCAGCGCCAGTCCGTCGCGCGTGATCGCTGCGTTGTTGACGAGAATGTCGATCCGCCCGAACTCCTTCGACGCGGTTGCGAACGCTGCCTTGATCGACTCGGCGCTGCCCAAATCGATTTCCACGACAAAGGCCTCGGTTCCCGCCGCGCGAACTTCCACCGCTACCTCTTCCAGTTTCTCCTTGTTACGCGCCGCCACCACCACGCGCGCCCCCGCGCTTGCCAGTGCGATCGCGCATGCGCGGCCGATTCCCCGGCTGGCGCCTGTTACGAATGCTGTCCGCTTGTCCATGAATTAACTAGAGTAGAACAAGATGGCCTATAAAGACCTCCGTGAGTTCATCGCCGCCCTGGAGAAGGCCGGCGAACTCAAACGCATCCCCTTTGAAGTCGACCCCGCTCTGGAGATTACTGAGTTTGCCGACCGTGCTGTGAAACGCAACGGACCCGCTCTGCTGTTCGAAAAGCCCAAGGGCCACTCGGTCCCCGTCCTCATCAATGCCTTCGCGAGCATGCGCCGCATGGAGATCGCCCTCCAGGTGGATTCCGTACAGGAGATCGCCGACCGCATCACCGACTACCTCCAGATGAAGATGCCGGAAGGCATTCTCGGCAAGATCAAAATGCTCCCCATGCTCGCTGAGATGGGCTCGTTCTTCCCCAAGATCGTCAGCGATGGTCCCTGCCAGGAAGTTGTCAAGAAAGATGGTTTCTCGCTCTTCGATTTCCCCATTCTTCAGTGCTGGCCCGAGGACGGCGGCCGCTACATCACGCTGCCGATGGTCTTTTCCAAGAATCCGGAAACCGGCAAGCGCAACTGCGGCTGTTACCGGATTCAGATCTTCGACGAACGCACGACCGGGATGCACTGGCAGACTCACAAACAAGGCGCTGAACACTATCGCCGCCTGCGCGCCCAGGGCAAGGTGAGCCGGATGGAAGCCGCCATCGCCGTCGGCGCCGACCCCGCCGCGATGTATTCCGCCATCCTGCCGCTTCCTCCGGACCTCGACGAGATGATGATCGCCGGATTCCTCCGACGGCAGCCGGTCGAAATGGTCAGGTGCAAGACAGTCGACATTGAGGTTCCCGCCAACTCCGAAATTGTTCTCGAAGGCTACCTCGAACTAGGCGAACTGCGCACCGAAGGCCCCTTCGGCGACCACACCGGCTTCTACTCCCTCGCTGACGACTATCCCGTCTTCCACGTCCAGTGCGTCACCCACCGCAAGAATCCCATCTACGCCACCACCATCGTGGGACCGCCGCCGATGGAGGACTTCTATATGGGTAAGGCCATCGAGCGGATCTTTCTTCCGCTGATGCGCTTGAACCTCCCCGAGGTGCGCGATATCCATATGCCCGCCGAAGGCATCTTCCACAACATGATCATCGTCGCCATCCGCAAGTCGTACCCAGGCCATGCCCGCAAGGTGATGCACGGCATCTGGGGCACCGGCCAGGCGATGTTCTCCAAGTGCATCGTCGTCGTCGACGAGGATGTCAATGTCCAGAACCTTTCCGAGGTCGCCTGGAAGGCGCTCAACAACATCGACCCGCAGCGGGACATCGAGTTTGTTCTCGGCCCGGTCGACTCGCTCGACCACGCCAGCCGCCTCGCCAACTTCGGGTCGAAGATGGGCATCGACGCCACGAAGAAATGGCCCG
This sequence comes from Bryobacterales bacterium, assembly GCA_016789925.1. Lineage (GTDB taxonomy): Bacteria > Acidobacteriota > Terriglobia > Bryobacterales > Bryobacteraceae > JADLDI01. The sequence continues at coordinate 26,067 of JAEUQD010000541.1, forward strand.
CGGAAGGTTTCACGCGTCCCTGGCCCGACGTCATCACGATGAAGCCCGAAGTCAAGCAGCGCGTCGACGCGCTCTGGAAACAGGCCGGGCTGAAGTAGCAAGGCTACTCGAACGGAATCTCCACTTCCAAGTAGCTGCCGACTTCAGCCGCGTCAACAGCAGCCGCAATTTCAACCAGCCTCCGGCGAACAAGTGTCCAACGGAGTTGGGTTAGAACGACAACCGCGATGTTCCGACCTTCAAGATTGTGTTGGTACCGTATGTTATTGTCGGCTGTTACGAGCACGTGGAAACCAGCCCCTTCCGCTGCGTCCAATAGTTCCCCATTCTTAAGGGCATCCCATGACCGTTCTCTCGCCTCAACTACGGTGTGCGCCCTTAACGCGCGGGTGAGCCCGCGAGGGACATTGTTGTCCAGAAGAATCAACACGATCTAGGAACGGGGCTCCCTGTCCAGACTATGAGCGGCGAAGTCGAGCACTGCCTTAATTTCCTCCATGGAAACGGGGTACTGCTCCATGATCTCGTCAATGGTCATGCCGTCCTCAAGGCTCTCAAAAACGACCCTTACCGGTGTCCGAGAATTGCGGAACGTCCATTCGCCGCTGACCTTTCCTGGTACGCTTTCCACAGCCGTGCACTGCGACCAATCCAAGCTCGCCATTCAAAGATCCTCCATCTTCTTCAGAGTACAGCAGCGGTGGATGAGCGAAGTTGGTCTGCCCCTCGTGATAAACTGAAAAGAATTGCGGTGCCCATAGCTCAGCTGGTAGAGCGCTGGATTGTGGTTCCAGTGGCCGTGGGTTCAAATCCCACTGGGCACCCCAAATATACCCGACTTCCGCTCCCCTAGAAACGCCAGTCCAGCCCGATCAGCGGAAACAAGCCTAGCTGTTCATTCGTCTGGATGGAATTGCTCCGGCGGTTCCAGGTGTAGCCGGCGACATTCTTGCGGTTGATGATGTTCTGAGCGCCGATGAAGACCAGGAGCGGTTTGTCGCGGACGTAGAACGTGCGGTCCACCCTGACGTCGATCCGGACGTAGTCGGGCAGGCGCGCGGCATTCACCTGGGCGAGGTCGAAGATTGGTCTGCGCTGCTGGCGCGACAGATTCATGTCGAACGGCGTGTACGGGCGGCCGGACAGATGGGCCGCGCGCAGGGAGAGCTCCCATTTGGGGGTCAGCCGATAACCTCCGACGACATTGAACACGCGCGGGTAATCGTACGAGCCGGGACGGCGCACGCCATCGAGTCCAGCCTGACGGCTGCGCGAGAAGGCCGCGTTGGCCTGGCCGAACCACTTATTGGTGAACTTCTTCTCGACAAACAGTTCAATCCCCTGTACGCGTCCGCGGCCAGCGCTCGTAATCGGGAACAGAATCTCCTGGACGTCGAACGTGTCCCCAATGTTAGCCAGCGACAGCGTCGGAAACTGGACTGCCACCGGATAGTCCTTGTAGTTCTTGCGATAGGCTTCCACAGTGAAGCGCAGCGAGTTGGAAGCGCTGTAGGTCAGGCCGGTCACATAATGGTCGGAGCGGAATGGAACTGCTCCCCGGTTACTCGGGAAGGCAGACAGGAAGAGGAAGAAAGGCTGCTGGTAATAAGTTCCGAAAGAGGCGCGCCAGGAGAGTCGATCCGTTAGCCGGTAACTGATTCCAGCCCGCGGGCTGAATCGGGAACGGGAAATGTACTGGTAATTGTCGAACCGTCCGCCCCACGTGAAGTTAAGGCGTGAGGTGATATTGCGCGTTCCCTGGAAATAAGCCCCCGACTGATAGGCGAGAAACGAGCGGCGGAGAAAGAACGGATTCACGCCAGGCGTCAACGAGTAAGGACTGTCCGCTCCAAAGGGCGACTCCACATTATAGTTCAGGCGAAAGATTTTGTAGCTGCCCCCGAGTTGGATCTTATCGATCATCGGCGCATAGGTCGTCAGATCGTACTTGATCGTGCTCTCGCCCTCGCTGGAGTTGTCGCTATAGATGACCGGACTCTGTGCGATGAGGTCGTTCACAGGAAGGCTGGCAGACGGAACGCCGTTGCGGACCAGATCGCGCACCGAACTGTCAAGGCCCGCCTCGGAATGAGTTAACCCGAGCAGGCCGACGCCGCGGCTGCCCAGGATGCGCTGCCAGTTGAAGCCCGTGGCGCTCCGGCGGCCCTTGTAGCGGATGTCGAAATTATTGACTTCGTCGTCGTTGGCCTCTCCTTCCCGCGCGCCCAGGCGGATATTGTCAAAGCCAGTCAGGTTGACGGCCCAGATGCGGTCGCGAGGCGTGAGGTCGTAGAGGACTTTGGTGTTGAGCGTATATAGGACAGGGACGCCGCCAAAGCCGACATCATTCGTGAAGAGATCGAGAAAGCTGCGGCGGGCGGAGACAATCCAGGAGCCCTTCCCCTTCTTGATCGGGCCTTCCAAAATCGTGCCGGCCCCCGCGAAGCCGAGCGTCACACGCCCGTGAAAACCGTCGCGCGCACCTTCCCTCTGCGCTACCTGCAACACGCCCGAGGCACGGTTAATATAGGGCGCGGGATAGCCGCCGGTCAGAAACGTGACATCGCGGATCAGCGCGGCGTCGAGAATGCTCACCGTACCTCCGGCCGAGGCAAAATTGGCAAAGCTGTTGATGTTGGGAATCTCGATATTGTCGACGACGTACAAATTCTCGAGAGGAGATCCGCCGCGCACGATGATATCGTTACGGAAATCGTCCGAACCGATCACAACGCCCGGGAGAGTCTGCACATAGCGGGATACGTCCTGTAACGCGCCCGCCGATTTGTAGACTTCCTCCGGCTGAACGAGATACCCGGAATTCTTGATTTCTTCCGGGGCCACAAAAACCGACTCCGTCACGGTCACCGACTGCGTGTTGACATCCAGTGCTGGGGCCGCGATGTCCACACGGCCTTCCAAGCCGGCCCGCACTTCCACCGGAGAAGTCGTAAAGGAAGGCTGCGACGCAATCGAAACCTCTAATTTGTACTCGCCTGCGCGGATTTCCGAGATTCGGAAAGCCCCCGAATCGTTGGAGGTTGCGCAGCGGGATGTGGACGCGACACACACTTTGGCGCCGGCGACAGGGGTCGAAGAGGACGTTACGGTTCCGGTGATCGCCCCGACACCGGCGGTGTCTTGAGCAAGCAAAGGAATAGCGCAGAGGAAAATGAGGCGGTTCATGCGTAGAGCGGACGCTCTATATGGAAGACGCCGGTTGGAGGGCGCCCGATGCAAAAAATGCGCCGGACCCAGGCGTGACGTGGGTCCGGCAGCGCATGCAATTTATTGCATTTCTGTGAGCGCCGCGATGAGCGCTCCGCGCGCGGTGGCCGTGTGCGGATCGCGGGCAAGACGGACCTCGGAGATCTGAATGGGGAAGTCGGTGGCGCGGAGGAGTTTCTCGAAACGGTCGCGGAAGCCCTTCGGGCTGGCCGTGCCGCCGCTAAGAACGATTGGGATCGGCTTGCTGAGCTTCGGCATTCGCTTGGGATTCGAGAAGGCTTCCTTCATCGCCGCCAGCAGGCCGTTGATCATGTCGTCGTAATAGACAGTGAGCACCTGTTGCAGTTTGTCGACAAAGTGGCCGTTGAAGTGGAAACGCTCTTCCTTGACCAGGCGGACGCGGTTGGCGAGATCGCCAGTCACCGCCGCCGCGGAGGAATCGATGTAATCGCCCGCCTTGGGGATAGAAAACGACATGGCGGGCATCGACAGATAGGACAACGCGACGTTACAGAGGCCGCCACCACAGGAGATGCCGATACCGGTGAAGTTCGTATCTTCGAGTTCCGAATAGATCACGGCCAGACCCTCGTTAATGCCGAGCACTTCGTAGTCGAGCTCAGCGAAGATCTGCCGCAAGGTGGCCTCATGATAGGTGAGCCCTTCCTCGTTGAGGCCATTGGCGGCCAACGGCCAGGCGGGGACCGTAAAGCAGAGTTTGGGGCGATTGTCCCGGTACGACGATGTCATCGCCTCGACAATCTGGCGCATGACTGGAACGCTTTCCGGCTCGGCGGGATTCAGCACGCCCTGTGTCATCGGGCGGCGCGTCTCTGAGTTCAGCAAGTCCGCAAAGCGCGGCGCTTCATTGCCATGCACAAGCAAATCCGCGCCGTTTCTTGCAAAGGGGACCCCCTCGCGTTTTAGCGCTTTCTCGGTCATTCGGGAGAAAGGAACGCAGACGAAGGCGTTGAGTTGGGTATCGAATTTGAAAGTTTCGTCCTCCTGGCTGGCGAGGACGATGCGGCTGGTGCCGACATCGAGGCCGAGGGCGGCCTGGGGTTCAGGATTGCTTTTCATTGTCTGTTCTCCTTGGATTCCTGTGTAGCGGCGGCCAGTTGTTTGGGCAGCGCGCTCATGATCTTGCGGTAGCGTTGTTGGAGCGCCTGCCGGTGGACGTCGGTGGCGAGATTCAATGCGGTCGCTTGGGAACTCAGCGTCTGTTCGGCCGATTCGATTCCCCGGGCCAGCCGCGGACCCGTTGCATTCAGATACGACTCGTCGGCAATGAAACCAAATTGGTGGATCGCCGCCAACGGTTGACCGTAGTTGTCCGGCAATCCCACTTCCGCGAACGGAAAATTCGCGCCCCAATCCGTGTGAAGCCCGATACCCATATTGGCCGGATTCACCGAAACCTGGGCGTGGGTTACGCAATTGTCAGCGGGCAGGTTGTAGCGCGAGCGGAGCATGCTCGTCAGCGTTGCCGCCGCGCGAATCTGAGCGGGCGTCACCGATTCGGCAAGTTTGTCTCCGGCGGTCGTCTGGCTTTCGAAAGCGACCCCGAGGAAGGAATGGTTGAGATTCACCCATACGGTCTGCTGAATGCCCCACACGGAGACGCCGGCGTGATAGGCAGCGTCGGATTCGCGGACGACCCGGTGCACCCGGCCAAAACGGTCGATCAGGTAGTGGTAGGACCGGTTCTGGGCCACGAAGTCTCTCAGCCAGCGGCCCACCCGCTGCAGCCGCAGATTGTTGGTTACCTCGAAGGGCGCGATGTGACTTTCGGTCGTGTGGAAAACGATTCCCGCCGGTGCGCTCTGCCCGGCGATCACCGACAGGCGTCCCGCCTGCAAGACGTTGCTCACACGCGGCTCGTTCTCGACAACGCCGTCGGTCTCGATCCGCAAACCGTTGCTATACACTTCGTACGTACCCCGCGACTCCACAATCCAGACCGCGGCCTCGGGAGCGACCCGGGTCTCCCGGTAAGGCGCGGCCACCTCACGATCCAATAACCAGCCCGAGCCCGCGTTCTGCCCGGGAATCGCTATCATCACCAGTCCAAACGCCGCGGCCATCAGCAGCATGGCGTGCACGCCGCTGCGGCGGCGTGGCAACACCGGCATGGCCCGGCGCAAATAACAGAGCCGGCGGACAGGGTCGCGAATTAAGCTGGCGCGGCTTTCCACCCATCGGTGATACCAGGAGCACCGGTAGAGCCTGTCAAGCTCCATGAACAGATATGTCCTTACAGATAGTGGTAGTAGCGCCGGATTTTCTCTCGAAAAGAAACGGTGTGACAGACTGATGCTATGCGTATGGACGGACTCAGTCCCCAGGAACGCCGTGCTTTGCGGAGTCTCAAGACCCCCGAGGGGATTCAGCGGTTCCTCGACGACGATGTTGCCTACAATAACGGTCCGGCGTCGTTTCGTTCTCCCCGGCGGGTATTGCGGGACCGCTTGGCGCACTGTTTGGAAGGGGCCATGCTGGCGGCCGCGGCGCTCGAGGAGTTGGGTCACGCTCCGTTGCTGGTCGACCTCGAGGCGGTCCGCGATGACGACCACGTGATCGCGGTCTTCCGGCAACAGGGATACTGGGGCGCGATCGGCAAATCAAACTATGCGGGGCTGCGCTTTCGCACCCCGGTGTATCGCAGTCTACGTGAACTGGTGATGTCCTACTTCGAACATTACTACAACCTGCAAGGGGAGAAGACGCTTCGAGCCTACTCGCGGCCCGTGCGGATGACTCGCTTCCCAGCATGGCGCACCGTGGAACACGACCTTTGGGAAGTGGCCGGCCACCTCGCCGGCCTTCCGCACTACGAACTCCTGCCCGCGAAGTTCTCGCTCAAGCGATTTCGCATGGATCGCCGGCTTTACGACGCCGGGCGGGTTGGATCGGTCAGTTAGTCCTATCCTGCTTTTTCCGCCGCCAGGAGATTCTTGATCTGTGCGTCCACTCGCGAAAGCACGCTCAGCGCCTTCATGGCGTCGTGGAACGATTGGACGGCCTTCTTGTAGTTAGGGTCCTTCTCGGCGGAGAGAACTTTGGCGCACTCATCGGCGCACTTCTTGGCTTCGACTTTGAAGAGTTCGAGAGCCTTGCGCGCCGGCACGACTTCCGACCGCGCGGCCGTCTTCGTGTACGTTTCAGCGGCTTTCATCGCGGCCTCGGCCTTCTTGAGAAGGTTGTTCTTCTTCTCCTGAACCGCAAACGGCGTGAACAACTTCTTGGCGGCGGCAATCGTACTCTTGACGTCCCCCTCCAGGCCCAGCCAGGTGATCGCCGTCTTGTTCGGCTCTTTCGTCTGCTGAAGTTGCTTGGCCTCTTTGGCCGCGTCTTCTTCGATCTTCTGCACGCCGAAGATGAGGTCCTTGTAGGCGGTCCAGATGACCATGTCGGGGTCGTTCGGGTTGTTGACGAACTGTTTCTGCTCCTTCATGAGGAACGTACAGTAGACACCCCGGACAGACATCAGCTTGTTCAATGCCTGCTCCAGCGGCAACCGGTGCTTCTTTGCCAAAGCGGAGTCGATTTCTTTCAGCACCGGCGTAATGCCGCTCGCCTTTTGCACTGTCCCCAGGAGGATTTTCTTCGTGGTTTCCTGCGGCCTCTTGCTGCCGGTCGTCGTTCCAAAGGCCTTTTTCAGGGTTTCCCAGCGCTTTACATAGTCGGACATCGTTCCGCAGTTATATCAGAACAATGAACTCACTGCAAACGAGGATTATTGTAAGTAGGCCGCCAGGCGGCCCAGGTTGCGCGCAAAGTCCCCGGAACTGATGATGCGCTCCGGAGGAGCCTGTTCGCCGCCGAACACCTCCACCGTATCGTTCTCCTTCAAACGGATGATCTGGGCGCGGGAATTCGCGTTATCCCCCGCCGACCCGTCGGAGCGCCCTCGCCCCACTCGCAGGACCATGTCTTTGGCGGCATACACGAACATCACGCGGTTCGATTTGCCGATAGTGCCCATCTTGGTCCAGGCGCCGCGTTCATCCAAAGACGATATCAACTGGCTCACTTCCGCCGCCGTCGGTTTGCCCGCCGCGCCTCGCCGCGGACGCTCGTCCCACGGAGACAGCGTGCGCAATTTGGCAGGGCGCTTGAGCGTCGCCGGGTCGGCCGCGGCGATCTTCTTGTAGTCCTCTTCGATGGCGGCAAGGTCGCGCCCGGATGTGAGCACCCCATAGTGCGTAATCACCGAATCGGGAGAATAGCTCACCTCGTAGCCGTCAATCAGGCGGCTGCCCATCCCCGCCGCTACCATGCGGCTCCCCTTGGTGATGTACAGCGGCCGGTTCGTCTTCAGTTCGTAGAAGCGCGCAACGACAGGGCCTTCGGGCATACGCCGGAAGACCTCCGCATCGGTACGGGCAACAAACGACTTCCTCAAGTAGGCTAGCGCTCGCGGAATCGGCTCGAGATACTTCTTGTCGCCGGTTTCGCGGTAGAGCGTCATCAGGATCCGCATGATGCCCTGCGACTCCCCACCGGTGACCGAGGGCGGCTCGAACACTCTCGCCCACGCTGGATGCATGTTGCGGTCATACTGCTGGGCCCATGCGGGTTGCGGATCCGGCATCTGGGCCATCAGGATAAACTGGCCTCCCTTTTCCGCCGCCGCCTTGAACCGCGGCTCGTTGTAGATGCGGTAGGCCTCGAGCATCATATCGATGGCGTCCGCGATCGAGTTGTCGTTGAACGTGTAGTGACTCTGATACTCCGGCCCAGGCCATTTCTTTGACCACGACTCCGGATAGCTTGCGCGGCGAACAGGGAACTGACTATGGTCGGGCGGAGTGCGGAATCGCTGTGGCCAGGCCCCGATCGGATACTGCGCCGCGATCAGTTTGTCGAGAGCGAACAGGGCGCCCTCGTGGATAGCTTTGTCGGAAAAGCCCAGTTCCTGGTCCACCCGCATCAGCACGCGCACGGCTGCCTGCGTAACGTTGTCGTCCAGGTTGGTTACGCCGCGTTTGTCGCTGCCGCAGTTGGAGTCCGCGCGGTACTCATACTGCTTTCGCTTTTCCGGATCGAACTCGATCAGGTAGTCCCAGCCGCCGCTGCACAACTGCCCCTTCAGTAGGGCGTGGGCGGCGGCGCGGGCATGCTCCAGAAATACCCGGTCCTTCGTAGCATCCCATGCCTGGAGATAGGCGAAGGCCACCACCGGCGTGGCCTCGCGCTGCACTTCCACCTGAGTCGGTCCTTCCGCCGACTCTGACCGGCCATAGGAAAGATCCGACGTGTAGTAGAAGTGATACCCGCCTTCCTTCGAAACCTTGTTCCGGTAAAAGTCGGCGGACTTGCGCATCGCGGCGAGCACGTCGTCGCGGGTGGGCGCCTGCGCCGCCAGCGAGGCGGCGCAGGCCAACAGCAAGAGTGGCTTCATAGGATCACTACCATTCCAGTCTCAACCCCATGCGGAAGTTGCGCGAGCCGCCGGCATCCAGGTCCAGTTCGCCACCGGCTGCCGTGATCACACCGGCGCTGGCAACCGCGTTGATGTTGACGCCGGGATTATTGAGGTTGGTTGTATTAAAGAAGTTGGTCGCGGTCATCTCCCAGCGGACGCGAGCCCGCTCGGCGATTACGAAGTTCTTGGCAAGCCCCGCATTCACCACAGCCGACCCCGGCCCCTTGATGACTCCCTTCGCCGCGGTGCCGAAGAATCCGGGTGTTGGGGCGGCGAAGGCCCCAAGATCGAACCAGCGGGCAGTGGACCTCTCGGAGGTGGGGATATTGGCGTCGTACAGGTGATTCGGGCGGATGGTGACCTGGGCGGGCGTGCGGTTGTTGGTAAAGGCTGTTCCCGTCGGGTCGCTGACAGTCCACGTGGGAGTGAGATACTCTCCCGAGAAGAAGCTGTATACAGAGGTCCACTCCCAGCCCTTCAGAACCGCGCCCTTCAAGCCTCGGGCGGACTTGCCGAACGGGAATTCATACATCAGGTTCCCCGTCACCCGGTGCTTCGGAATGTCGAGCCAGACCGCGCGTTCGCGGGCTCGATCGTAGGCGTTCTCCGGGGATTCGCCGCGTTCCAGGTCGCCGATGTCGCGCGCCCACACCCACGACAGTTGATAGGCCAACCCGCGCGCAAAGCGGCGTTCCGCCTCCAATGTAAGCGAGTTGTACTGGTGGCCTGCGCCGTTGGACTGATACGTGATGTTCGGGTACCGCGGGAACATGCGAGGCTTGTCGACAAACAGGCGATTGTCAGGCAACGGCTGATTGATGTTGTAGCCCCAGTCGCCCTGGCGCGTGTTCGTGCCGATGTAGGACGCCCGGAATCCAGTGCTCCAGCGCTGATGCTCGATCGTGAAGTTATATTGCATCGAGTACGGTATGCGAAGGTCTTTTCTCACGGCGCCAGGCAGCGAGATCGAGGTGGGTCCGGCGACGGAAGTCGGGAAGACGACGGGAAGAACCACATCCGGAAGCGGCTGGGGATTCGTGTACGTGGGTTCGTTCACAATGAACGGCGCACCGCCCGCCGATGTCGTTCGCGGAATGATGTCGTAGAAAATACCGAACCCAGTACGGATCACGGTGTTCGGACCTAACGGCCGCCACGCAATACCCACGCGGGGCGCAAAGTTGTTCGAATCGTTCACAAGAAGCCGCTTCGGATGGTAGCCCAGCGAGGAAGCCTCGACGATATCCACATAGCCGCGCGGCAGCAGCGGACTCACGCGGTTGAGCGCGCCATCGGGAACCACGATCTTTCCGGTGCTCACGTCGAAGTTGGCCTGCTGGCCTTGACCTTCGTTCCAAGCCGGGTGCAACTCGTAACGGAGTCCGATGTTGAGAGTCAGGTCCTGGCGGATCTTCCATTCGTCCGTCGCGAAGAAATCCCAATTCCAACGCACGCGGTTAATGAACAAGTTCGCCGCGGCGCGGGAGGACGACGTTGGGATGCCGAGCAGAAAATCGGCATAGGCGTGGCCCGTGAAGCGGTTCGAGAAGGTGGCTGCGCCGAACAGATTCGTCGGCATCTGCCAGTCTTCGTACAGCGTGCGTCCAGCGATCAGGCCGGCCTTGAAATTGTGCCGCCCGCGGAACCAACTGATGTGTTCCTGAAACTGCTGGGCGAGGTTCTTGAAACCGGGATGACGCCATTGGGTTTGGTTGATTTGGGTAATGCCCAACTGGGAAAACGTGACCTGAAACAGACCGTTGACGTCGGGGAGGTCGGGGCCGAGACCAGTCAGGCCGAGGTCGCGAACGACTTCCAGACCCATGAGTGGGCCGTGACGGGGGTTGTCGTTAAACGCATACCCCCAGCGCGACTCCAGTAGCAGGTTGGTCTTGATCGAAAACGTGTAGGAGAGGTTCACCGAGTTCGTATCCCGGGTCTGCCAGCGCTGGCCGATCGCCGGGAGTGGACTGTCGAAGTCGCGGGAGTGTGACCGGTTCCAGATATAACGGCCGAAGATGAAGTGTTTGTCGTTGAAGCGGTGATCGAGCCGGGTGGTTACGAAAGTATTGGGGTCGAACGCTCGCTGCGATTGAATTCGGTGGTTGTTGGCAAGAATGCGTGTCGTGTCTCCGAAGTTCGGCAGCGGATAGAACCGGTCCTGAATCTTCCGCGAAACCGGATTCAGGCGGGACGCCGGAATCACGTTCCCCGCGAAAGGTGCGTTCCCGTTGAAAGGATCTCGGATCGCGGCCTCCCCCGCAAAGTTACCCGTCCGCCAGGGCGCAATCGGGACGGTCGAATTCCGATTGGACAGGATCAACGAACCGCGGGTCGTTTCAAACGACTGGTAGAAGAAGCTTTTGTTGCGGCCATCATAGATTTTGGGGATATAAATCGGCCCCCCGATCGAAAAACCGGGGTTGTGACGCACCCCCGTGCCCCGCTGGGCGGCGAAGGCGTTCCGGGCTCGGAACCAGGGCGTCGCGTAGTAGTCGAAGGCCGACCCGTGCAACTCGTTGGAGCCCGATTTCGAAACAATCGTAACCTGGCCGATGCCGCCGAACTCGGCGGTGTTGTTCGCCATGTCAATACGCACTTCTTCAAACGATTCGACCTGTGAGACTAGCGGGGAAATCTGCGTCCCGTCGAATTGATTCGACAGAGTAATGCCGTCGATGGAGGCATCCGACTGGTTGGCCCGGGACCCGGCGAACCGGCGCGTGGAGGAGTCGGCGCCGGCTTGCACAACTCCCGGCGATAGTCCGACAAAGTTCCAAAGGGAGCGCGTGTTAAGAGGCAGGGTGTTAATCTGCCGGGCAGACTTCGAATCCGAGATGCGAGCCGTCTCCGTTTCGATGAGGGTGGCCCCGGCGGTTACCTCCACGCTGGTTTCCACGGTTCCCACCTGGAGTTGAACGTCGATGCGCCTAACGTCCATGGCAACCAGTTGCACCTGTTGGAACACAGCCTCCTTGAAGCCCGCTGCTTGCACTCGCAGCGTGTATTCGCCCTCCAACAACTGGGCCACCGTAAAGCCGCCCACGGAGTTGGACTGCGCATTGAAGCGGTAGTTGGAACTCTTATGGATCGCTACAACCGTTGCTCCAGGAACCGCCGCGCCCGTGGCGTCGGTGACTGTGCCGGTGATCGTGGCGAAAGTGGTTTGCGCCGCAACGGGCAGGCAAGCCAAAGTCGCGAGGAGAATCAAGCGAGATGATATTATCATCCAAACCTCCCAATCGTGCTGTCAGACTACCAGCCCGATTTCGGCAAAGTCAAGGGAGGGAGGGGGTTCAGCGTCGGGAACTGGGGGCCGGCTAATTAATTAGTTCTCCGTGAAGGTGGCCGGGCGAGTTATCTTACACGATCTCCTTCAACACCCGGCCCTGGACTTCAGTGAGCCGCTCTTTCCGCCCCAAATGCATGAAAGACAAGGCGTCCTGATTCAAACCGAGCTGGTGGAGAATCGTCGTATGAATGTCGCGGAAGTGAATCGGGTTCTCGACTGCCTTTAAGCCAATCGCGTCGGTAGCCCCCACCACCTGGCCGCCTTTGATTCCTCCGCCGGCCATCCACATGGTGAAGCCGGTGTTGTGATGGTCACGGCCTTTGCCCCCCTGGGCTTCCGGCGACCGGCCGAATTCGCCGCCCCAGACGACCAGGGTTTCGTCGAGCATTCCGCGCTGCTTCAGATCGGTGATCAGGGCGGCCACCGGCTGATCGGTCTGCACCGCCATCCGCAGGTGGTTCTCTTCGATATCGTCGTGGGCATCCCACTGCAGGTTGCCTGGTCCGCCGCCCGAGACGACGCAGACGAACCGGACGCCCTTTTCGACTAGACGGCGCGCCAGCAGGCAACGCCGCCCATAGTCGTCGGTGTGCTGCTTGCCAACACCGTAGAGTTCCAAGGTCTTTGGCGATTCGCGCTTGAGGTCGAAGACCTCGGGCGCTTCGGTTTGCATCTTGAAAGCGAGGTCGTAGGCGCTGATGCGAGCGGCGAATTCGTCGTCGTCCGGCCGCATGTTCGCCTCATTTAGGCCGCGAATGAGCTTGACGGTTTCTTCCCGGTGGGCACGGTCGACCCCTGGCGGCAGATCGAGGTTCAGAATGGGCTTCTTGCCGGCCCTGAACATGGTCGGCTGATAGACGGCCGGCAGGAACCCGTGCATATACATAGGCTGCCCGGCTTCGAGCGCGCCATCCGGGTCCGGCATCACGACATAGGACGGCATCGCGTGGCTCTCGTTCCCCAACCCGTAAAGCACCCAGGAGCCCATCGACGGAAACCCGGGAATGATGCGGCCCGTGAACAACTGATACTGCGCCGCCGAGTGAACCACCATGTCGCCATGGCACGACCGTAGAATCGCCAGTTCGTCCACCACCTGCGCCTGGTGCGGAAACAGGTCGGAGACTTCGACGCCACTCTTACCGTACTTTTTGAAGGTCCGCTTGGTGCCGAGGATCTTGGCCTCGTTGGTCACGAACTGATACTTCACTTCGCCAAACTCCTTGGGGCGCTTCTGGCCGTGGAGTTCATTCAGGAGTGGCTTGGGATCGAAGGTTTCCAGGTGCGAGGGCCCGCCTGCCATGAACAGGAAGATGACGTTCTTGGCTTTACCCGGGAAATGCGAAGGCTTGGCTTCCAGCGGGTTCTTGAGCGTTCCGGCGCGCAACTGCTCCTGCGCCAGCATGGAAGTGAACGCCAGGCCGCCAAACCCGCAGAAGGCATCTGTTAGGAATTCGCGGCGGTTGCGCGTAAATCGTACATGTTCGGGCACGGGCGTTCTCCTTAGTTCACGTACAGGAAGGCGTTCAGGTTCAAGACCGCGAGCGCGAACTCACTGAGCTGGTTCTTCTTCAGGAACTCGACTCCCAGGGCCTTCTCCTTGACCGTTGGAGCGCGGCCGGCGGCGAGCCAGTAAGCCTTCGAGACAACCTGCTCGGGCGTTTTCGCCTCCTTGTCGAGCCGCGCGGCGAACGACCGGGCCATCGCATTGGCGAAATCGCCGTTCAGGAGTTCGAGGGCTTGGGGAGCATGGGTCGAGGTTTCACGCCGGGCGCAGGAGGTCTGCAAATCGGGGGCATCGAAGACTTCCATCATCGGCAGCCGCAGATTGCGCTTATGCAGCAGGTAGACGGAACGGCGGTCGTGTTCGGACGTATCCTTCGTGACGGCCCACTGCGACGGCTTGTAGAGCAGATTGACCAACTCTTCGTCGGCGGGAACAATCACGCTGGGCCCGCCGGGTTTCGCATTGAGCCGTCCGGAGATGGCGAGCATCGAGTCCCGAATCTCCTCGGCCTCCAGCCGGCGGCGGCTGAACTTCCACAATAAGGAATTTTCCGGGTCCTTCTCATGCGCCACCTTCTCTATCAAAGGATTGCTGGACGCTTGCTGGTACGTCTTGCTCATCAGAATCAGCTTGTGAATCGGCTTCATCCGCCAGCCTTCGGCCACAAAACGGTTGGCCAGAAAGTCGAGCAACTCGCGGTTGGCCGGCCGCCCGCCCATGCGCCCGAAATCGTTGGGCGTCGAAACGATGCCGCGGCCGAAATGATACTGCCAGATCCGGTTGGCCATCACGCGAGCCGTCAGGGGGTTTTCGGGGTCTGTGATCCACTTGGCCAGTTCCTGGCGCGGAGCTTTGATGTCACCG
>JAEUQD010000855.1 GCA_016789925.1 Bryobacterales bacterium
CCCAGTCCATCACTTCCTCGTTGTTCAGCAACTCCAGCGCCTGCGTCGACGAGACCGTGTTGTTCCGCCGCGCGCACGACTCGTGCGTGTCCGGCATGTCGAACGACTCAATCATCGGGTACCGCGTATTGCGCCGCACAAGAATGTACACGCTGCGCCGCCGCGCCTGTTCCGGACTCTCGTGCGCTTTCCACCCTCCCCGGCTGGTCATGCCCGGCGGCAGCGGCGGGAAAACCCCTGGCCCGAACATCTTCTCGTTCAGCAGACCCGAAGTCGCCAGCATCGTATCCCGAATCGCTTCGCCTTCCAGCCGCCGCCGGTTGAACCGCCACAGCAGTTTGTTGTCCGGGTCCTTCTGCGCCGCCTCGGCCCGGAAGCCCGACGACTGCTGCCACGCCGCCGACAGCATGATCCGCTTATGCAGCTTCTTCAAACTGTAGCCGTCCTTGATAAAGCTCTCCGTCAGCCAGTCCAGCAACTCCCGGTGCGTCGGCCGTTCGCCCATGACCCCGAAATCCGACGGCGACCCCGCCAGTCCCCGCCCAAAGTGGTAATGCCACACGCGGTTCACCATCACACGGTGCGTCAGCGGATTGGCCGGATCGGTCAGCCACTTGGCCAGCGCCGTCCGCCGTCCGGTCGAGTTCTTCATTGGTTCGATCCGCGCATCCGACGGATCCAGAATGCTCAGGAACCCCGGCTGCACTTCGTCCAGCTTCGCCGTGTACGCACCCGCCGACAGCACATAAGTCTTCGGCGCCTCGGTCCCGTTATCCACCATCCCCTGCGCCACCGGCAGCGGCTTCGGCTTGATCCCGTCAAACGCCGCCAGTTCCTTCTTCAACGCCAGGTAGCGCGCCTTCGCCTCACCCTTCAACAGCGCCGCGATCTCTTCTTCGGTGAACGTCACCTGCGTCTTGGCCTTGTGGTACATCTGCCACTGGAACGCGTTCCGCTCCGCCGCCGCCATCGTGATCACCGACTGGATCTCTTCCGGAAACCGCGACAGCCGCTCTTCAAAACGCTTCGCCCGCGCCGGAGCCAGCACCGCCTCCAGCCGTTCGCGCACCGGAGCCGTCTTCTCCAGCCAGATCGCATTCTGCTTCTCGAACCGCTCCCGCCGCTCGGCGGCGGCTAGCTGCAATTCGTCGTCAATCCGCGTATTCGCAAAGAACGCTTGCAGCCGGTAATAATCCTTGTGCAAAATCGGGTCGAACTTGTGGTCGTGACACCGCGCGCAACCGTACGTCAAGCCCATGAATGCCGAACCCACGACATCGGTCACATCGTTCAACAATTCCTGCCGCCGCTGCTCGATGTTCGCCGCGTTCGACTCGTCCGGAAAGTGCCTGTTGAACCCCGTCGCGACCTTCGCATCCGCGCTGTCCGGGAACAGTTCATCCCCGGCAATCTGTTCCTGCACGAAACGCGTGTAGGGCTTATCGTCATTGAACGAGCGGATCACATAGTCGCGATACCGCCAGATATGCGGGCGCGTTTCATCCGCCTTGAAGCCCTCCGAATCGGCATACCGCGCGACATCCAGCCAGTGCCGTCCCCAGCGTTCCCCATAGTGCGGCGACGCCAACAGCCGGTCCACCACCTCTTCAAAGGCTTTCGGTGACTGGTTGGCAACGAACGCCTGCACCTCTTCCGGCGTCGGCGGCAAACCGGTCAGGTCCAGATACGCCCGCCGCAACAGCGTCGCCTTGTCGGCAGGCGCTCCCGGCGCGATCCCCTTCTCTTCCAGCTTCGCCAGCACGAACGCATCGATTTCGTTCTTCGCCCACCCCTGGTTCTTCACCGCCGGAGGAGCGCCCCCCGCCAAAGGCTGAAACGCCCACCAACTCTTCTGCTTGGCCGTAAACGTCTTCTGCTTCGGCTCGGCCGTAGAAGCAGCCATCGACACGAGCCAGCAAGCGGCGATCAAAGCGACGGCGAATACAATCCGGGTATAACTGCGCATGCACCCTCCGGGGAGGAAATCGATTTACGCGCAAGTATACCATTCCACAGCCAATCCCGCTCTGCTCTTGGCGGGCGCGGAGGGATTCAAAGGGCCCTGCTTCGCTTGCACGCGCTCAACCAGAAAAGATATCAGGGAATCTTGCTCTGCCTGCAGGTGTGAACGCCTTGACGTGTTGGAAAGAATCTCGAGCGCCGAACGCTATTGAATTGTCTATTTGATCCCAGAGGCGTT
>JAEUQD010000938.1 GCA_016789925.1 Bryobacterales bacterium
AAATGAGTCGTACACCCGCGCGCTGTGTTTGCGCGTCTTGCGTTCCGCCGCTACCGGATCGTACGCGGACTGGTAGGCGATGCTCTTGCCGTCCGGGCTGAACACGGGCGACGACGCTCCTCCCGCCTGCTCGGTCAACCGCCTTGCTTCGCCCCCCGCGGCCAAATCCAGCAGATAGATCTGCGTATCCTCGTCGCCATCGCGTTTCGCGGCGAACGCCAGTTGCTTACTATCCGGCGACCACACGGCCCCCGACTCCGACCCGCGCGTGAACGTCAATCGCCTCGGGCTTCCGGAACCATCGGCGGCAATCAGCCACAAGTCGCTCGACTGGTTCTTGGAATCGTAGGCAGGCTCCACTACGCTCACCGCCACCCACTTCCCATCGGGGCTCGGAGCCGGAGCGCCGACACGAGGCAGCAGCCACATCTGTTCGTGGGTTAACGGACCGCGCGCCGTCAGCGCAAACGAAGCGACTGCGGCCAGCAGTGCCAGCCGTACCGGGTATGACCACATACCCGGAGGATATCAATCGGCAACCGAAATCAGCAGTGTCGAACCTTCGCGCGCGACGCGGAATCCGTCGCGGTCGGCGAGAACGTTCGATCGGGGCGCGGAGGTGGGACGCTCCTTGCTGCGTGACGCCTCTGTACCCAGGTCCGCGAGATACGACACGGTTCCGACCTCGGTGGGGACATACAGGTGCATGTCGCGATAGGTCATCGCGCCCGCGGGTTTGCCTGGCAGCGCCACCTGGTACACCACCCGCTTGCTGTCCATGTCTACGGCGTAAAGCTGGCCCGCCGTGTCGGCAAATAGCAACGCGTACCGCCCCGCTCGTACGGCGGCGATCACGATATTGGTGGCGATAGGCGCACCCGCCTGAAAGCTCCAGCGCTCGCAGCCGCTACGCCCATCCAGGTAGTACACGCGGTCGCCCGCCGCGGCGAACACTCGGCCCTCCAGGACGGTCGCCGCCGAAGGCTGGGCCGGCAAGGCGATCTGTTGCACCAGCTTGGGCTGGGCCGTTGTGCCCGGCTTCACCGGCCGTGAAATCACTCCCGGGGCGCAGGCAACCAAAGCAAGCAATACGGGCAATCCCATTCAGGCCTCCATTATAGAATTGGGCATGCAACGCCGACAGGCCTTCTCCGCGATGGCCGGCGCCTCGGCCGCGGCCCTACTCGGGTTGCCGGCGCGGGCCGCCGCTGCCTCCATCCCCCCGCTCCCTGATCCCGCCCTCCATAAATCCGATCCTGAGAAATACTGGCGGCGCATCCGCGACGAGCAGTTCTACTTGCCGCCCAGCCGTGCTTTCCTCAACAACGGGAGCCTGGGCGTGGCGCCGCGCCCCGTCCTCAAGGCTGTCGCCGAATACCTGGAAAACAGCGCGGCCCTCACGATTCCCGAGTACGAATATCCGCGCTGGGGCTACGAGATGATGGACGGGCACCGCCAGGAGGTGGCCGATTTCGTAGGTTGCCGCAAAGACGATCTCGCCTTCACCCACAACGCTACCGAAGCGTTGAGCACGATTGCCGCCGGCCTCGACCTCAAGCCCGGCGACGAAGTCTTGATGACCAACCAGGAGCATGGCAGCGGCAAAGCCGGCTGGGCGCTCAAGAAGGCCCGCTACGGCATCGAAACTCGCGAAGCCGAGCTACCACTGCCTCCCAAAAGTCCGGAACAATACGCCGACGTTCTGCTTTCCGCCATCGGCCCCCGTACCCGCGTTCTCTTCTTCAGCGGCATTCTCAGTTCCACTGGCTTGGTGATGCCCATGGCCGAGATTTGCAAGGTGGCGCGCACCAAAGGCCTGATCACCGTGGTTGACGGCGCGCATGTCAACGGGCAGATCCCCATCCGCATCGACCAGATTGGCTGCGACTTCTACGCCGGCAGTCCGCACAAATGGATGTTCGCGCCCGCCGGCTGCGGCATTCTTTGGGGCCGTGAAGAAATGCTCGACCGCCTGTGGCCCTCCATCGTCACCGGCGGTTGGGACGACAAAGCGAAGAAGGCCGCGCGCTTTATGTTCGTCGGCACCAACAACCGCGCCATCATCGAAGGGATGGTGGCCGGCGTCCGCTTCGCCAACGCAATCGGCGCCGACCGCATTTACCAGCGCATCCACCAGCTCGCCCGCCGCGCCCGCCAGCAGGCCGCCGAGATGGACATTCCCGTGATTACCCCCGATGACGACCGCATGTACGGCTCGCTCGTGTCGCTCGATATGACTGCATTCGATCTGGAGAAATTGATGGCTGAGTTCACTAAACGCAAGATCTGGGTGGTACGCGGCACGCGCTTGCGCCTGTCCGCCCACATCCACACCCGTCCGCAGGATCTCGACGCTTTCTTCGCAGTGGTGAAGCAGGTGCGCGGATGAGGTTTCTGGTTTGCTCCCTGCTGATCGCCGCCGCGGCCCAAGCCCAGTTTCGCGCGGCCGTCGTAAAGGCTGATATCACGCCCACCAACAGCCAGTGGCTGATGGGTTACGGCGCGCGCCAGTCGACCGGGATTCACGACCGCATCTTCCATAAAGTCGCGGCGCTCGACGATGGCTCCACCCAGGTCTTCCTCGTCGCTTCGGACCTCTGCGTCTTTTCGCCGTCTGTCTTCGACGAATTCGCCGCCGACCTCAAGAAGGAAACCGGCATCGAAGCACGCCAGGTCTGGTGGACCACCACCCACACCCACTCGGCCCCCGAAGTCGGCCCGCCGGGCATTTACGATGTTCTCCTCAAAGGCCGGTCGGAGCATGCCTGGGACCGCGACTACATGGCCCTCGTCAAATCCACCCTGCTTTCCGCCATCAAGCAGGCTCGCGCGGACCTCAAGCCCGCCCGCATCGCCTTGGGCGCCGGCATGGCCCGGGCCAATATTAACCGGCGCGCCCGCGACCTCGACGGAACCATCTCGCTTGGTCTGAATCCCGACGGCGTCGCCGACCGCCAGATCGGCCTCATCCGCATCGAGCATGCCGATGGCAAGCCCATGGGCCTCATCGCCAACTACGCCATGCACGGCACCGTGCTCGGCGGCCGCTGGATGCAGATCAGCGGCGATGGTCCCGGCATCGTGGCCTCCTACGTCGAAGACAAACTCGGCGTGCCCATGCTCTACATCAACGGCGCTGCCGGCAACATGGCGCCCATCTACACCGTTCAGGCCGACCCCAAGGCCGCTCACATGGGTGAGTTTCGCGTCCTGCTGGGCGACAAGATCCTCGACGCCAACCGCCGCATGGGCGAGGCCGGACCCGCCACCATGGAACTCGGCGAGAAATGGATCGAAACCCCGCGCAAAGCCGGCCTCGGCTGGCCTGTCGAACTACCGCAATACGCCGCCAAGTCCGCCTCTGGCGCGGACCTCGTTCGCATCCCCGTGCGCTTCCTGCGCCTCGGCGATACCGTGCTCTGGGCCGCCCCCGTGGAACTGTTCTGCGAGATCGCGATTCGCGTGCGTAACGAATCGCCCTTCCGTCACACCTTCTTTTTCGGTTACACCAACGGATGGCTCGGCTACCTGCCCACTGCGGTTGCGTTTCAGGAAGGCGGCTACGAACCGCGCACTTCGCCGTTCACGCCCCAAGTGGAAAAGGATTTCGGCGACGCGGTCGTCACCTATATCCAAGGCATGCGACGCTGAACTACTTCTTCGCCTTCTTGCCCGTGTCCGGGCGCGGGTCGGGGATAAAGTTATCGCGGTTCGGCATCTTCACCTTCGGCAGCGTCTCCGCGTTCATCGTGTCGCCTTCGCCGATGATCCCGTTCAATTGCAGGATGTAGGCGCTCACCGCGTAGACCTGGTCGGGCGACAGCGTCCCGGGCTCCTTCAGCGGCATCGCTCTGCGGATGTAGTCAAACAGAGTCGTGGCGTAGGGCCAGTAGCTGCCCACCGTCTTCAGCGGCTTCGCCGAGGTGAGCGTACCCTGTCCACCCACCAGCGCCGATTCGTCTCCCCCTTTGCCCGCCTCACCGTGGCAACGCTGGCACCGGCGCGAAAACACCTGTTTCCCTTCCGCCGCTGTCCCCTTGCCTGCCGGCAGCTCCTTGCCTGAAGGCGCCACCGAGATGTCCCACGCCTTCTCCTCTTCCGCCGACGGCGCGCGGCCGATCTTGTACTTCTGCGCGCAAAGCACTCCCGCCAGGCTGAGCAGCAACACCAGGCTACGCATTGGTCACGCTCCCGTCCACGGCGATCTTCCAGGGCTTGGTCGCGTTGTTGTGATAGTTCGAATTCTTGCCTCGCACCGCGCCCAGCTCCTCTCGCGCCGGCTGTACATAGCCTGTCTCGTCAATCGCCCGGCTCACGATGGTCGCCTCCTTGCCGTCCCACTGCCAGGGCAACCGGAATCGCGTGAATGCTCGCGAAAACACCGGCTCCTGCAACGCCGCCGCCTGCCACGTCTGGCCGCCATCGGTGGATACTTCCACCTTGGCGATCTTCCCGCGTCCGGACCATGCCAGCCCCGTGATCTCCAGGAATCCCGCGCCGTCCACCTTCTGCCCGCCCGACGGATACGTGATAAACGATTTGGCGTCCATCGGCCAGGTGAAGATCCACGCCTTGCCATCAGGCATCAGTTCCGTGTACTTCGACGTTTCGTCCTTGGTGTAGTAGGGCGTATCGCTCACCTTGATGCGTCGCAGCCACTTCACGTTGATGTTGCCTTCCCAGCCCGGCACCACCAACCGCAGCGGATACCCCTGCTCCGGGCGGATCGCTTCGCCGTTCTGTGCATACGCCACCAGAATGTCGTCCATCGCCTTGTTCAACGGAATCGACCGCGACATCTTGCAGGCATCGGCCCCTTCGGCCACCAGCCACTTGGCCTCCGGCTTCACGCCGGCTTCCTCCAGCAGCGTCTTCAACGGTACGCCCGTCCACTCCGAACACGACGCCAGCCCATGCGCTCGGATCACGTCGGGCGCGCCTTTGGCCGACCACTCCGACCCGCTGTTGCCCGAGCATTCCACAAAATGAACCCGCGACACCGACGGCAACCGCTTTAACTCCGCCAGCGTGAACACCAGCGGCCGGTCCACCATCCCGTGAATCATCAGCCGGTGATCGGCCGGATTGATACCCGGCACGCCTGAATGGTGGCGCTCGAAATGCAGCGAGTTGGGCGTGATGATCCCATAGATATCGGCCAGCGGCGTGCGCGACGAAGCCACTTGCGGATTCTTCACATCCGGCGTCATTCGCGCCACCTTCTCAAACGGCGATCTCTCGCCATAAGCCGACACCGCCTTCCCAAGCTGTCCCGGACCCTCTTCCTCGACAGCCTTGTTCGAAGTACACGAGCTTGCGGCTGTCATCAACGCGGATAACTTAAGAAACCGCCGGCGGTTGGCTTGCTCAGGCATACGTGCGATGGTACCAAAACCCCAAGGAATTCGCGGCTATTTGGGGTGTATGATGAGCCCACATGCTCCGGCCCCATCGGCTGTTCGCTCTGACCAGTCTGGCGTGCTTGCTGTCCGCCCAGCAAACCATCCCCTCCGCCATCATCTCGGCCGCCTCGGCGGAAGCCGATGTCACTGTCCGGCTCACAGGCCTTGCCAAACAACCCACTCCGGCTGAGATCACGCTGGGTCCA
>JAEUQD010000561.1 GCA_016789925.1 Bryobacterales bacterium
GGTTCTGACCGAGGCCTGGGTCCGATTTTGTGCCGCCGGCCTGCGTGCCCCTGGAGGAAAACCATGAAGTTCCTTCCCCTTGTCCTTGCTGTCCCATTGCTGGCCGCTCCCGTCGAAATCCCCGAACAGCTTTCTCTGCGGCAGGCGCTCGACCTGGCACTGAAGAACAGCGCCGCGCTGCGCCGCGCGGCTGCCCAACTGCAACAGGCTGAAGCACAGTCGGCGCAAGCCCACTCCCAGAACCTCCCGCAGGTGACCGTCGCGGCTTACGACATACTGCAAACCGTAAACCTTCGCGCGATGGGCATTGATGTTCCCCTGCTTCCCGCCCGCGTCGGTCCGTTCCAGGTGGTGGACGCCCGTGCCTTTCTTTCGCAGAATGTCCTCAACCTTCCGGTCCGCGATCGCGAGCGCGCGGCCCGGGAACAGACCCGCTCGGTCGCCGCCCTGGCCGGGAACGCCCGGGAACTTCTAGCCTTGCAAGTGGGCTCGACGTTTGCCCAGGCGCTGCGTGCGCAAAGCTCGCAGCAAACCTTGGAGCGCCAGTTGGAGTTGGCGCGCAAGCTACACCAGATCACCCAGGACCGTTTGGACGCCGGCGTCGCCTCGCGCCTGGAGGCGACGCGTTCGCTGCAACAGGTGAACAATCTTGCGCAGGCCGTGGAAGAAGCGCGTCATCAAGCGGCGGCTGCCAAACTGCAACTCGCCAACCTGTTGAACGCGCGGATCACGTCGAGCTACACGTTGGTGGACGAACCCGCCGCCGCCCTCGAAGTCTCGTCGAACGCCGTCGCGCAAGCCCTTGAAGCACGCCCGGACTATCGCGCCGCCCTGGCGCGCATCAAGGCCGCCGAGTTTCAAGTCTCGGCTGCCCGCCGCCAGCGATACCCGGTGATCCAGTTCCGGGCCGACTATGGACAGAGCGGCCGCAAGCCCTTTCAGAACCTCAACACCTTTCACCTCCAGGGAATCCTGAACGTGCCGATCTACACGGGCGGGCGCATTGAGGCGGAAATTGCCGAAGCCCAGGCCCGTGTCAACGAAGCCCGCGCCATGGCCGATGAAATCCGTTCGCAGGTGGAAACCGACGTTCTGACGGCAGTGGCCGCAACGGAAGCCGCTCAGCGTGAACTCGACATTGCGAGGAGCGGCGTGAAACTCGCCGCCGAGGAACTGGACCTTGCCTCCGCCCGCTTCACCTCGGGCGTGGCCGACAACACGGAAATCGTCAACGCGCAGGACCGTTTGGCCCGGGCCGAGGACAACGTTGTCCGTGCGGCCTACAACCGCGATCTCGCCCTGACTCAGCTACGCCGCGCGCTCGGCCTTGGAGGCCAATCGTGAAACACATTCTCATCTGCACTGTTCTGGTTCTCAGCGCCTGCTCGCGCTTTCAGAAGGAGACGCCCAAAGATCACGTCTTCGTCTCCGGCCGGATTGAAGGCGACGAAGTCGACCTTGCCTTCAAGTTCCCCGGCCGGGTCCGCGAAATCCTGGTTCGCGAAGGCGACACGGTGAAGGCCGGACAAGTCGTTGCTCGCATGGCCGGCGAGCAGGAATTGGTCCGTCTGCGCGAGGCGGAGGCCCGGTTGGCTGGAGCACAGGCGCGCGTCCAACAAGCCCGCGCCCAGGTCGGCACGCTCGAACAGCGCATCGCCACGACGCGTCTGCAACAGGAACAAGCCCAGACCGATGCGCCTCCCCGGGTGGCCCAGGCCGAGGCCCAACTTTCGGCCCTGCGGGCGGAACTCGACCGCGTCCAGTCCGACGAGAAACAGGTGCGCACCGATGCCCGGCGTTATGCGGACCTCGCCGATAAGGGTGCGGTGTCGCGGCAGCTCGCCGAACAGTACGCTTCCCGGGTCACCGCCGCCGCTGCCGCCGTCGAGGCTGTGCGGCGCCAGATCGCCGCGGCGGAAAACGCCGTCAACGTCAGCCGCGCGGGTCTTCAGAACCCCGGCATTCGCGCAGCCGAGGCTCAGACCTATACCAGCCAGATCAACGAAGTGCGCGCGGCGATCCGGACGGCGGAGACCGAAGTGGCAGCCGCGAGAGCCGCCGTCGAACGTGCCCAGACTGACGTGAATGAACTTGAACTCAGGGCTCCGGTGGACGGCACCATCATCACGCGTGCCGCTGAGCCCGGCAGGGTGATCGCGGCGGGCGCGACCGTGCTGACGCTGGTGGACTTGTCGCACCTCTACTTGCGTGCGTTCGTGCCCGAAGGCCAGATCGGACTGGTAAAACTCGGCCAACCGGCCCACGTGTTTCTCGACTCCGCGCCGCAGACGCCGCTGGAAGCCGAGGTGATGCGCATCGATCCGCAGGCGATGTTCACGCCCGAGAACACCTACTTCCAGCAGGACCGCGTCAAGCAGGTGGTCGGCGTGAAACTGCGGCTGAAGGCGGTTCAGGGCGCGGCCAAACCGGGCATGCCGGCCGACGGACGCATTCTGCTGGGAAGTTGAGAAACAGGTATGCCGCGCATTGTGGAAGTGGACGGCCTGAGCAAGCGGTACCGGGGCAGCGGAGTTCCGGCGCTGGACAGCGTGTCGTTCACGGTGGATGAGGGCGAGATCTTCGGGTTGATCGGCGCGGATGGAGCGGGCAAGACCACCGCGTTCCAGATTCTGGCCGGCGTCATGGAGGCCACCACCGGGCGCATCCAAGTCTTCGGTCAACCGCCGCGGGCCAGCCGTGACCTGGTCGGCTATCTCACCCAGCGCTTTTCTCTTTACCAGGACCTGAGCGTCGTGGAGAATCTGAAATTCTCCGCGGGCCTTCGCCAGGTCTCGCCCGCCGACTTCGAAAGCCGCAGCCGCCGCTACCTTCAGGCATTTGATCTCGTGCGTTTTCGCGACCGGCTGGCCGGGCGTCTATCCGGCGGCATGAAACAGAAACTGGCTCTCTCCTGCGCCCTCGTGTCCAGTCCGCGGCTGCTCATCCTCGACGAGCCGACAACCGGTGTCGAC
>JAEUQD010000563.1 GCA_016789925.1 Bryobacterales bacterium
AAGTCAGCCTGCGCGCTTTCGCCATAGGTGAAGGTACGGCGCCGGACCCGCGGCAGAATCCGCTGAACCGAGGGGTCGTCGAGACACAAGACAGCCGCGCCATAGAAAGGACCCTTGTTGACGAACTCGGTAAAGGCGTCAAGCACGCGATCGAAAGTGTGATAGTGGTCCAGGTGCTCGTGGTCGATGTTGGTGACGGCGGCCAGGATCGGAGCGAGCTTGAGGAACGATCCGTCGCTTTCGTCCGACTCGACGACGAGGAATTCGCTCTGCCCCATGCGGGCGTTGCTGCCCCCCATGGAACGCACGCGGCCGCCGACGACGACGGTGGGGTCGAGCCCGGCGTGGCTCATCATGGCGGCCACCATGGAGGTGGTGCTGGTCTTGCCATGGCTGCCGCCGATGGCAATGCCATACTTCAGACGCATCAGTTCGGCGAGCAACTCGCCGCGGGGAATCACGGGAATCTGGCGGTTGCGCGCTTCGACGAGTTCCGGGTTGTCTTCCTTGACCGCGGAACTGATGACCAGGGCCCGGGCATCACCGAGGTTGTGCGCGTAGTGGCCTTCGAAGATGGTTGCCCCGAGCTGCTGGAGGCGTTCGGTGATGGGGCTCAACTTCAGGTCAGAGCCGCTGATCTGGAAGTTGAGATTAATCAGCACCTCGGCAATTCCGCTCATGCCGATGCCGCCAATGCCCGTAAAGTGCAAGTGCTGGGGCTTTAAAAACATTTCTGCACGATATTGTTTGTATTCTTCCGGCTTTCGGCTCCGCTGTCAACCTGTTTGCGGGGGTTCTGCGCGGCGAGTTCCAGGACTTCGGCGGCGCGCCGGGCGGCGCCGGGCCGCGCGAGAGCCCCGGCGGCGAGGTTCATGCGCTGCAAGAGAGCGCGATCATTCACAAAAGACATGACTTCCTGAAAGAGGCGTTGACCGTTCATTTCGGCATCCAAGGCCATACGAGCCGCGCCGGCGCGGACCATCGCCTCCGCATTTTTTTGTTGATGATTGTCGGCGGCAAAGGGAAAAGGAACGAGGAGGGACGCTTTTCCGGCAGCGGCCAGTTCGGCGACGGCGCCCGCGCCGCTCCTTCCCACCACCAGGTCGGAGGCCGCAAAGGCGGCCGGCATGTCGCTGATGAACGCCCGCACTTCACCCTGTAAACCGGAAGAAGAGAAGTCGCGGGACAGCGGTTGCGCTTCGTCCTCCCCGGACTGGTGGAGGAAGCGGACCGGTGCGCCGGCGGCGCGAAACAGCGGCCAGCTTTCACGGAAAGCGCGGTTGAGCGTGCGCGAGCCGCGGCTGCCTCCGGTGATGAGCACCGCAAGTTCGGGGGCCGGCGCCTTGGGAGGCAGAGCAAAGAACTCGTCGCGCACGGGGACTCCGGTTACTTCGCTGCGGCCGGGCGGGAAGAATGCCGCCGCGTCGGGAAGACCCAGAAGCGCCCGGTACACCATGCGGGCGCCGGCGCGGTTCACGAGGCCCGGGATCGCGTTCGGTTCCATGAGAACGACGGGGATGCCGCGGAGCATGGCGGCGCTGACGACGGGTCCAGCGACGTAGCCACCGAGAGAGAAGACAACCCGCGCGCCTTTGCGTTGGAGGATGCGCCAGCACCGGGCAATGCTCGGCGGCAGTTGCAGCGCGGTTCGGAGCGCGCGCCGCCAGCCCACCCGCTGCATGCCGCCGATTTCAATCCATTCGATGGAAAAACCAGCTTCGGGCACAAGGCGGGCCTCGAGACCCTGGTGGGTGCCGATGAAGAGGACCTGATGGCCACGCCGCGCCAGTTCGCGAGCGACCGCCAGCAAAGGCATCACGTGACCTCCGGTTCCTCCTCCCGCCATGACGAACAAACGTGCCTCCATCAAGAAGTAGCGGCCGAGCGCTGGCTGACGCTGAGCAGCAGACCCAGCAAAATCAGGGAACTCACCATGGAACTGCCGCCGAAGCTGATCAGGGGTAGCGGAATTCCCTTGGTGGGACCCAAGTCGAGCACGACGCTCATGTTCAGGAGCGCCTGGAACACGAGCGTGGTGGTAACGCCCACGGCGATATAGCGGCCAAAGGGGTCGGTCGCGGTGAGAAACAGACGGTAGCCTCGCCAGAGGATGACCATGAAACCAGCCAACAACATGGTCGCGCCGAACATCCCGAGTTCCTCGGCCACAACGGCATAGATATAGTCGGTGTGGGCTTCGGGCAGGAAGAGCAGTTTCTGACGGCTCTGCATCAAGCCCCGCCCACCGATGCCACCAGGACCGACGGCAATGGTCGATTGCAGGGCGTGATACCGGGTGTCTTTGATCTTGGAGCCGGACTCGGCGTACTGCTGAAGCCGTTTGCCGGGGTCGACGTACACGAGCACCTTGTAGTTGGGGTCAACGAAGTCGATGACGCGTTTGAGGCGATAGGGCTTCCACACGACGGCTGCGGCGAACAGCACCAGGCCGAGCACGCCGGCGGTGACCGTGTAGCGCCAGTGCAGTCCAGCCAGGTAGAACACGACGGCGGCGGTGGCCACCAACACCAGCGCCGTACCGAAGTCAGGTACGACAACGGCCCCGCCCAATACGCACAGGGCGAGGGCGGCCGGCCACATCGTGTAGCGGTCGTTCACATTGCCTCCGCGCATGGTGACAAACCAGGCGAGGAAGACAATCAGCGCGGGCTTGGCGAGTTCGGACGGTTGGAGCGAGATTCCGAAGTTGAACCAGCGGTGATTCCTGGTGTCGACGAAGTAGACGACAATCAGCAGGAATATGACGATGCTGAGTCCCAGGAAGGCGCATTGCGGTGTTGCGAGGCGGCGGTAGTCGCGCTGGCTCAGGACCATGAGGAGCAGGAACCCGAAGAGAGCGGCCAGGGCCTGGCGCAAGAGGAAGTCGTAGTGAGCCGCATGGGTGGGATCCTGAAAGAACACCAAGGCGACGAGCAGGGCACCCGCCAGGCACCCCATCAAGACCCACCCCCGATTCACCTGCCGGCGCCCATAACGGCGGAAGAGAGTGAACAGGAAGCCCGAGACGAGGATCAACACGCCGCCGCGGCGCAGCAACAGGCGGCGTTGGGCCGGCGCGGGGTCCTGGGCAGGCTTTGGGGTAACCGCTCCGACCACCGTCAAATCGTCCTGCGGCGCCTTCAACTGGGCCATCACGGCGGATGCGCTGT
This sequence comes from Bryobacterales bacterium, assembly GCA_016789925.1. Classification (GTDB taxonomy): domain Bacteria; phylum Acidobacteriota; class Terriglobia; order Bryobacterales; family Bryobacteraceae; genus JADLDI01. The sequence continues at coordinate 3,171 of JAEUQD010000563.1, forward strand.
AGACCATCACGAGGCCCAGCGAGATCAATCCCAGAATGGTCCAGAACAGAACCCAGTCCATTTTTACTCGTTCCGACATGGCTTACTCCTCAAGGGCTCCCACAAGTTGTTTGAACACAGAGCCGCGGTGTTCGAAGTTGTCGAATTGGTCGAAGCTGGCGCAGGCGGGCGCGAGCAAGACGGTGTCGCCGGGTTGGGCCTGCGCGGCGGCATAGGCGACGGCCTCGGCGATCGTTCCGGAGTCGACCAGCGGCGTCGCGCCGGCAATCATGCTCTTGATCTTTTCGGCGGCCGCGCCCACCAGTAGCGCAGCCTTCGCCTTGGCGCGGAGCGGGGCCGCCAGCGGCGTGTAGTCGCTGCCCTTGTCCTTGCCGCCCAGAATCACCCAAAGCCCGCCGGCGAAGGCGTCGAGCGCCTTCAAGGTCGCGTCGACATTGGTTGCTTTCGAATCATTGAAGTAGTCAACACCGCGACGCCGGCGGACGAAC
>JAEUQD010000973.1 GCA_016789925.1 Bryobacterales bacterium
ACAAAGACGGCCTCTGGCCAGCGCATAACTGTCTCATTATAGGGCACTTGAGATGTTAAGAGCGTTAAGGCTCATTTAGCGCAACCTTAACCAACCATTGGGCCCGGATCGGCGTTTAATTGTATGTAGGCGCCAGGAACATCAACGAGCGCCTCACAGAAGGAGAACGAGCGATGAAGATGTACCAGATGGTGGCTGGCTTGGCGGTGGCCGCGGGACTGATGGCCCAACCCGGTCCAGGCGGTTTTGGCGGACCCGGCGGGCCCGGCGGTGGACCAGGGACCCCAACGTTCACGGAAATAAAAGCGTACCTTACGTTGACGGACTCTCAGGTAACCTCGCTCCAACAGTTGCGGCAGCAGGAAGCCGAAGCGGTGAAGACGGACATGGACACAGTTCGCGCGAAGCAGACTGAGTTGCGGGCGGCAGTGGACAAAGGGGACGCGGCGACCGCAGGCAAGTTGCTGGTTGAAATTTCCGCCATTCACAAGCGGATTGCGGATGCCCGCACGCGTTACTACACCAATGCCGTCGCCGTGCTGACCGCGGCGCAGAAGACCAAACTGCAAGCACTCGAAGAAGCTGCTAAGTTGATGCCGACGATTGGTCAGGCGCGCGCACTGAACTTACTGACGCAGCCGGAACGGCCGGCAGGCGCCGGTCCGATGGGCATGGGTCCCGGTGGCATGGGCATGGGGCCGGGGGGCATGGGCATGGGGCCCGGAGGTATGGGGTTCGGCGGAGGGCGGATCGTCCGTTAGGCAGGTCGCCCCAGGATAAGTTGCATGCAATAGGCGGGTTTCGGTTCGCGAAACCCGCCTTTCCCTTCTGGAACCCGGTTTAACTCTTGAGTCAATGACGCCTCGGTGTTACACTGCGATCAATCAGCTGTAACACGTTTGGACTTGTGCATCCACTTCTGTCTAAGCTCTTTGTCCGAGCCGGATGCCATGGCTGTTACGGCAGCGTATCAGGGAAAGGGTTACCGACTCAAGTGTCTCGAATAATCTCTGCAGCCTTGTGTTTTCTAGTGTCTGCGTCCGTTGTGCCGGGCCAGACGCTCACGTCGCTTACTGGCTCGGTCAGCGATCCGACCGGAGCAGCAGTCCCCAGCGCGACCATCTCGATCACGAACGTGGGCACCAACCAGGTGCGAGACGTAAAATCGGACGATCAAGGGCGATACTTGTTTGCACAGATCGCACCGGGTGAATACCGGCTACTGGCGAAGAAGGATGGCTTCAGCGATGTGTCGATCCAGGGAATCCGGTTGCTTGTGAACACTCCGGCGACCGTGAACGTGAATTTTGAGAAGATCGGCAGCGTGGCGACGACCGTGGAAGTGTCGGCCGAGAGCGTCCAGATCAACACGACGGATGCAACGCTGGGTAATTCGTTCGGGACGAAGCCCATCGTGCAGTTGCCGTTTGAAGGGCGTAACGTCGCCAAGATTCTCTCGCTCCAGGCGGGCGTTTCGTGGGTGGGTGACAGCGATACGGTGAACGGGGGTGTGAGTACCGCGGAGGACCGCGGCGGCGTCGTGAACGGCGGCCGGTCGGACCAGTCGAACATCAGTCTCGATGGCATCGACGTCAACGACCAGCAGACGCGGTCGGCTTTTACGAGTGTTTTGCGGGTGACCCTGGATTCGGTGCAAGAATTCCGCGTGACCACGACGAACTCGAATGCCGACGCGTCGCGCGGCTCCGGGGCACAGGTTTCGCTGGTGACCAAAAGCGGCACCAACACGCCGCATGGGTCGGCCTACTGGTTTGTGCGCAACCGGGAGTTCAACGCCAACACCTTCTTCAACAACTTGACCGGTCTGGCGACGCCCAAGCTGAACCGCAATATCGGGGGCGCCAGTCTGGGCGGTCCCATCAAGAAAGACAAACTCTTCCTGTTCGGCAATTATGAAGGACGTCGCGACCAGTTTGAGCGCAGCATCCTCCGCACGGTACCGACGGCCACCTTGCGGCAAGGCATCGCATCCTATGTGGCCCGTGCCGGCAACATCGTCCAGGTTCCCGGGACGGAACTGGCGCAGCGGCTGAACTATGCACCGGGCGTGAACCAGGCGGCGTTGCAGTTGTTTCAGTCGTACCCCTTGCCGAACGACCCGACGGCGGGCGACGGGATCAATACCTCCGGGTTCCGGTTCAACGCTCCGGTGCGGAATGACTTTTACACCTACATCGC
>JAEUQD010000997.1 GCA_016789925.1 Bryobacterales bacterium
AAGAACACGCTCGACAAAGCGTGATGCTGTACCAGAGATGAAGGAGGGCCCTTCGAAGCCGGCTTACAGGAGCAGGCTTCAAACAGCCGTAAGCTGCTGCCGTCCCATGGCGGTGGTGGTGAACGTTACGGAAAAGGCGCAACTCGATTGCGTCATGTGTGGGTTGGAGAGACGAACGCAAGTGAATCACCGATGAGGCCTCGAAACAGATCTACTGACGGCGCCAAAACCGGAGCGCCCCCGCTCTCCGGGATGAGCATGGCGGAAACCTGGTTACTGGCCATGTGGTGCCCGGGGTACAGGTGGCGTGACTCCAGTCTGGGCTCTGGTACGGAACTTGAGAACCTGTTCGGCGGTGGGAAGGGAAAAGGCACAAGCGGCAGCCCCGCGAGGCCGAAAGTACCGATACGCCGGGCAGGGGCGGACTGTCCTGTAGTAGCGAGGAAGCGGGGTAATGCCCGTGGAGCGAAGGGGGCAGGCCATTCGCGTCCGGATCAACTTGGTCAACTGGCAACAGGAGGAACCAACTGGTTCAGGCGGAGGGCGGCAGCTCTCAATGGATGGCACGAGCCGTGTAAATCGAGAGGTTTACGCACGGTTCTGTGAGCGGCTCGGGGTGAAACTCCCCGGGCCGACTCGGCGGCGGTCAGCGATGGCCGTCCCTACCGCGACCGCCGGTTCAGCCCGAATACGTCCACAGCAGATTGGGCGTCTGTCGGAGCGCATGTCTATCCGCACGGAAACTCGCCCTCTTCCATCAGGGCGAGCCGAACTGCCACGAAATCAGCTTCATTGATCGCCAGCACCCGAACCGTCACGAGGCCGATGTCGCTTCTGGCGGAAAGGATCGCGCCGTTCCACTCAAAGTGGTCAGTCCAACTATCGAGTCGGGGATGGAAAAGGCGAACGATATCACCTGACGCAGGATGCCTGCCGGCTATGTTCGGGCCCTTATGCCGGTTGCAGTGGAGACACGCCAGCGCCAGGTTGTCCGCCGTCGTTGCGCCGCCATGCTGACGGGCAATGATGTGGTCGATGTGGAACGGTAGCGGATATCGCGAGGCTGGCACATGGCAGTATTCACAGCGCCTCCCGGCCCGGTGCCAAACGTGCCGCGACAGATCAGGATTCACAACTACCGGCCGCGGAGAGCCAACCGAGCCTTCGATTGAATTACCGCCAGCAGGTTGCCGACATGCAGATAGCTATCGAACTCCGCGCGCTCCTCGTCCGTCAACGCGCCGGCTTCTGATCGTTCGGCCAACTGCCGCATGCGATCAACGTCGCGACCCGCGAACCGGATCGAGAGCAAATACTCAGCGGCTTCCGGAGACAGCTTGTCTCCTGGAGTCTGCATGAGCCGCGCCCAAATCGCCGGCTCCCGGTTCGGACTGAGAATCTGAGAGTCCATCTCCTGCCATCATCAGTCTACTGCAAGACGGTAATCACGTGCCAATCTTCGTCGTACCGCCACCGGTGCGACCGTCATACACGAGCTTCGCTCGCGCTTCCGTGCGCAAGACTGATGAGCGCCTCAGTGCGGCATCCTCACCGGGATCACCTTGGTCCCGTGCCGCCGATAGATTCGAAAATCGCCATCCAGCGTGAGCACCTCGGCCGAGTCGTGCATTTCAGACAGCCGAACCAGACACGCGTCGGCCAGTGACATCGGCCGGTTGCGGTACCGCCGCATGAGTGCTCGAAGGTCCGCCTGCTGCTCCTCGACCGCGAGCGCGATTCGAATGACACCGCGCTCCAATAACGCAAACAAGGCATCCGTATCGCGCCCCTCGCGTTTCAAGAGAAATGCCGCTTCCGTCAGAACCGGCTCACAGGTGAGCAGAGGCGGCCGCAACTGCTTCCATTGCTCGACGGCCCAGGCGTGATGCTGCAATCCGGACCCGAGAAAGCTGACCAGCGGCCCGGTATCAATCAGTCCAACCCCCGCCCTCACTCGCCAAACCCATCCATGTGCTTCGGATTGTGCGCAAGGTCGGGCGGCAGTCCCCGCACTGATCCTGCAAGGTCCCGCGACAGGTCGAAACACGTCGCGTCGTTACGGCGCGGTCGCTGGCGCAAAGCGGCTTCGAGGCTCTCGCGCACCAGAACGGATTTCGTTAGGCGCCGGGCCTTCGCCTCGCTCTCGAGATCGGCCAGCAGATCGTCAGGCAGCTTGAGTGAGATCGTCTTCATCCTCTTACATCGTAATACCAGCCGTTATGGCGCGCAATATTGAGCGATCATTGCACTAATCATATCTTTTTCTCTTGACATCCGGTAACCAACAATGGTACTCTCCCAAACAGAGAGGACCAGTGCGTCTTCCCCTACAAAGGGACGAGACACACTGGTCCTTTTTCATTTCTCCGGAAAGGATTTCTATCATGCCGAATCAACCTGGACCGACAAGCCAAGCAGGCAAAGCCGCCTCGTCGCGCAATGCCATGAAGCACGGACTCACCAACCTCCATCCGGTCGTCACTGAAGCCGACCGCCCCGAATACGAGGCCCTCCGCGAACACCTTCTCGACTCCCTCCAGCCCGTCGGCTACCTCCAGGACCTCGCCGTCCAGCGCCTCGTCAACGCGGCCTGGAACATGCAACGC
>JAEUQD010000574.1 GCA_016789925.1 Bryobacterales bacterium
CGGTCGTTCTGGAACACAGCCGAACCGGAGAACGGCGGGTTCAGGTTGAGAATCGAGAAGTTGTTGGTCTGCTGAGCGTTGTAGAAGTTGCCGGCGCCCATGCGAAGGACCATGGAATCGGTCAAGCGGTAGGCAATACCCAAGCGCGGCATGAACTGCTTCTTGTTGGTCTCATAGAGCGGCTCGTTGACGTTGGGGTTCGGAATAAGCATCGGGACCACGGTGTTGTTGATGGTCTGCACCTTGCCCTGCTCAAACGACAGGGTACGGATCTTACCCTGAGCGTCGTAGACCGGTCCAAAGTAGTCGTAACGGAGGCCGAAGTTGATGGTGAGCTTCGAGGTGGCTTTCCAGTCGTCGAGCCAGTAGAGGCCCCATTTCGTCTGCCGGATGTAGCCGGAAGGAGTGCCTTCGGCCGAGTTCGCGTTCAACGGGACACCGTAGAGGAAAGCCGCCATGCCATCAGGGACACCCGCAATGTCAGCCGTGAAGGAAAGCTGGCCACGCGGCAGGTTCGAGCCCGAGAAGTCGACGATGTTGAAGCGGTACAGCCCGCCGAACTTGAAATTGTGGCGGCCGCGGGTGATGGCCAGCGAATCGGATGCTTCCCAAACAATCTTCTTATTGAGCTGCACGTTCCCGGAACTCATGCCGGTGTAGCCCGCGATACCGATCGACGGGATACCCTCTTCCAGCGGCGTGAGCGTACGGTTACCGTCAGCCACAACGCGCATATCCAAACCCAGATCGCGGTGCGTGAAGTCGGTATTCGTTTGCAGACCGCCCTGGATCACGCGCATCCGGTTCATACCGAAGCGGAAGTCGTTCAGCATGCTTGCCGAGAGAATCTTCGTGTAGCCGATAGCGAAGTGCTGGGCCCGGTAGTCGGTATCGGTCTTGCCGACACGCGTGAGTGGGTCGTCAACAAAACGCGACTCCACAATCACATAGTGAGCAAAGAGGCGGTCGTTGTCGGAGAGGCGGTGGTCTCCACGGCCCATGTACTGATCCGAGTCCAGCACCTGGTTGTTCGTACCGGCAAGGTTCAAAGTGGAGTTCCGGGAACGGGCCAAGTCCTCCTGGTTCGGAAACGGCAGAAAGCCGCCATCGGCGAACGGACTGGTCTTCTTGTAGGTCAGGAGATTCAGCGACGCGGGATTGATCTGCGAGCGAGGAATGATGTTGCCGGGCAAGGGTACGGTCCCACCAACGCCACGAATTGCACGGTTCACCGACGGATTGGGGTCGGCCGGATACCACCGGTTGCCGAGATTCAGGATTTCCGAGAAATCGCCGTTGCGCATCGCCAGCGTGGGAACCGCCGTGGCCGAGGGCGACCCGCGCCGTTCGCGGCGTCCTTCATAGTTGGCCAGGAAGAACGTACGGTCCTTGATAATCGGGCCTGAAAACACACCGCCGAACTGGTTGCGGCGCAACTTGTTCTTGTTCTGCGTCGTGGGCAGGAAGAAGCCGCGCGCATCGAACGTGTCGTTGCGGAGAAATTCGAAAGCGGTTCCGTGGAACGAGTTGGTGCCCGACTTGATGGCCAGATTTGCCTGGGCGCCGGAGTTCATACCGAACTCCGCCGAGTAGACCGCGGACTGAATCTTGAATTCTTCGATCGCTTCGATGGAGGGCGAAAAGAGCATGGCCGAGTGGTGTGAATCCACTGCGACCACGCCATCGAGCGTGATGTTCTGGTTGGCATCGCGCTGGCCGTTCGCGGAAATGCCGGCGATCTGTCCTGGCATGGCCAGGACGCTGGCGATCGTGCCCTGGCCGTTCAGGCCCATGCGCGATGCGCCGAAGTTCACGCCGGGCATCAGGGTGGCCAACTGGGCGAAGTTGCGTCCGTTGAGCGGCAACTCGACAATGCGCTTGTGCTCCACCACCGAACCGAGCGTGGCGTCTTCGGTGCGGAGCAGAACGCCGGAAGCCTGCACTTCCACCGTCTCAACCTGTTGACCCACCGTGAGCGAAAAATCAAAGCGGGCTTGCTGTTGTAGTTGCAACGTGATGCCCGTGCGCAGTTCCGACTTGAAGCCGGGCGCCGTGCAAGTCAGCTCGTACTGGCCGATGGCGAGCAATGGAAAGATGTAGTTGCCGGTTTCGTTGGATTCCGTGGTTCGCACGTCACCTGTGGCGACGTGCTTGGCAGTGATCTTGGCCCCGGAGATGACGGCCCCGGACGAATCCGTGACCAGTCCGAGGATTTGGGTGGCGGTTTGTGCAAGCAGGGCGCTTGAACAAAGCAGAGAGAACAGCAGAGAGCGCAAAAGCAAATTATTCATCCTTGACAAAAATGTTACGGGCGAGAAACAGACCTGTCCTAGTAGTGTATGCAAGTTGCATGACCGTCGGCAACTCTGAGTCTGCCGGAAAGGGCGTGAGAACCCGGCTCACTTTGGCGGAAGGTTGGGACTGGAGCCTTCTCCGGCGATAGCGACGTGCTACGCTGGTGTGTTGTCAGGCTCCGGGCTCCGTGCAGTGGGCGGCTGCAAACCCCGCCAGGTCCGGAAGGAAGCAACGGTAGTGGTTTAGCTTGCGTGCCGCGGATCACCCGGGGTCTGGCAATATCGATCTTCTCCCCCGCATGTATCAGGTTTTCGCTCGCAAGTACCGTCCCCAGACTTTTGCGGAGTTGGTGGGCCAGGAGCATGTGCGCACGACGCTGGCTAATGCCATTACCCAGGCCCGCATCGCCCACGGCTACATTTTCTCGGGACAGCGCGGTACGGGCAAAACTACCGTCGCCCGCGTTCTCGCGCGCTGCCTGAATTGCGAACAAGGCCCGACAGCCACCCCCTGCATGCAGTGCGCCGCCTGCATCGAAGTGGCCGCCGGAAACGCCATGGACGTCATTGAAATCGACGCCGCCTCCAACCGCGGCATCAACGAAATGCGCGAACTGCGCGAGAACGTCCGCTTCCGCCCCGCCCGCGACCGCTACAAGGTCTTCATCGTCGACGAAGCCCACCAGATCACCAACGAGGCCTTCAACGCCCTCCTGAAAACTCTCGAAGAGCCGCCCGAGTGGGTGGTTTTCATTCTCTGCACCACCGAGTCCCACAAGATCCCCACGACGATTGCCTCCCGCTGCCAGCAGTTCAGTTTTCGCAGTGTCGACTTCACCGAACTAGTCGCGCGGATGCAATGGATCTGCGAACAGGAAGGCCTCACCGCCGAACCCGATGCCCTCGCTGTCATCGCCCAAGTCGGCGAAGGCTCCGTCCGCGACTCCCTCTCCGCGCTGGACCAAGCCGTCGCCTGCTGCGGCAACAGCCTCACCGCCGCCGATGTCCGCCAGTTGCTCGGCCTCTTCTCCCTCGACAGCATGGGCGAAGTCGCCGCCGCGCTGGCCGCCCAGGACTCGCGCCGCATGCTCGAACTCGTCCAGGAGCTCGAACGCAACGGCCGCAACCTTCAGCACTTCTGCCGAGAACTTTCGCGCTACTTCCGCAACCTTCTGGTTGCCAAAATCGCCGGCGCCGGCAGCCGGCTCATCGCCGCGTCCACCAACGAACAGGAACGCCTCGCCGAGACTGCCTCCTCGTTTTCCGAAGCCGATCTCACCCGTTACCTGAAGATCACGCTCGATCTTTATAAGGATCTCCAGTACTCACTCCAGCCCCGGCTTCATCTTGAGATCGGACTGCTCCGTCTCGTGCATGCCACGCGCCTCACGTCCATCGAAGATGCGTTGGCAGCGCTCGACTCCCCTGGTGCGCCCATACCCGTTCCCGCCGCCGCGAAAGCCTCCGCCCCTCGCCCCCAAACCACCGCCCCACTCCGTGTGCCCGCGCCGCAACCCGTCGCGTCCCCTCCGCCGCCTGCGGCCGCCGTCGCTCCGCCCGCTTCCGGCAGCCTCAAAGACCGTCTCCTCGGCCACCTCCAGCAGGGCGGCAACCTCCTCCTTGCCGATGCCGTGGAGCACTCCGAAGTCTCCGAGTCCGGCGGCGAAGTCCGCTTCTCCGGACCCGTCGAATTTACCCTCTCCTTTCGTGACGCCGGGATGAAAACCGCTGTCCAGGCTGTCCTCGGCCGGCCGGCTAAGATCTCCTTCACGGCCGCCGCCTCCGCCGCGCCCCCGCCCGCAAAGGCGCAACCGGAAGACGACGAAGTCTCCCGCCGCGCCCTCTCTAATCCCGAAGTCCAACGCTTTCAGGAGACCTTCCCCAACAGCCAGATTCGCAACGTCCGCAATCTGCGAGACTAAAAGGAACCCATGAAACTTCCTGGAAACATGCAGTCGATGATGAAGCAGGCCCAGCAGATGCAGGAGCGCTTGCAGCAGGAGATCGCTCAAATCCGCGTCGAAGCCACGGCGGGCGGCGGCATGGTCACCGTCAAAATGGACGGCAAGAAGAACGTCCTCGCCGTCACCATCGACCCTGAAGCCGCCGGCGACGCCGAGATGTTGCAGGACCTCGTCATGGCCGGATTCAACGAGGCCGCTAAGAAGGTCGACGAAGAGACCCAAAAGAAGATGTCCGGCATGTTGGGTGGCCTTGGCCTGCCTCCCGGCCTGTTCTAGCCGAAGACCGACCCATGCCCGACTTCGCTGAGCCGCTGTCCCGACTCATCGGCGAGTTTAAACGGCTCCCCGGTGTGGGCCAGAAGTCCGCCCAGCGCCTGGCCTTCCATGTCCTCCGCACCAGCGCCGAGGACGCAGAGCGGCTGGCGAACGCCATTCTCGACGTCAAACGCAATCTCGGCCTCTGCGGCATCTGCAACAATATCGCCGAAGGCGAGCTGTGCCCCTACTGCCGCGATCCCCATCGCGACCACTCTGTCATCTGCGTCATCGAAGAGCCCCACAACGTTCTGCCTATCGAGACGACGCGCACATTTAACGGGCTCTATCATGTCCTGCACGGCTCTCTCTCCCCCCTCCGCGGCATCGGTCCCGACCGCCTGAAGATCAAAGGCCTCCTCGAACGTATCGCGCAGGGTGACGTCCAAGAGATCATCCTCGCCACCAACCCCAACGTCGAGGGCGAGGCCACCGCCGTCTACCTGTCGCGCCTGCTCAAACCTCTCGGCCTCATGGTCACGCGGATCGCCATGGGCGTACCCGTGGGCGGCGACCTGGAATACGCCGACGAGGTCACCATGTCCAAATCCCTCGAGAACCGCCGCCAGATGTAGTCATGCCCGCGCTACTCTTTCTGCTGACTGCCCTGCTCGCGGCTGCACCGCCCTTCTCCCATAAGACCCACGCTCCTCTCAAGCTCAAGTGCGTTCAATGCCATGCCGGCGCGGAAAAGCAGGAGCGTGCTACTTTCCCGACCGTCGAAAATTGCCGCGTCTGCCATCCCTCGATGGAGACCCGCGACATTCCCTCTCAGCGCCTCTACAAGGTCCCCGACTTCGTTGTCTTTGGTCACAATCGCCACGCCGCCGCCAAACTGGAATGTTCCACCTGTCACGGCGAGGTCTACCAACAGGCTGAACTGAAGGTGGAGCGCCCTACCCACATGAAGGCCTGCATGGACTGCCACAAGGAGCACAAGGCCAGCAACACGTGCACGGCCTGCCACGAACTCGGCCAGTAAACGCGATATTGTGGTGAATAGCGATGACTGGCGTTCACGGCCACGGCCACAACATTCCCCGCGACTTCTCCCGCACCCCTCTCAACATCTATTGGGAAATGACCCAGGCGTGCGCTCTCGCGTGCCGCCACTGCCGGGCCGAAGCCGTGCCCACGCCGCACCCCTTCGAACTGTCGTTTACTGAAAGCGTCGAATTCCTCAAGCAGATCCCGGAGTTCGGCGACCCCATGCCGCAGCTCATCCTGACCGGCGGCGATCCGCTCGCCCGCACGGACCTGTACGAAATCATCGGCGAAGCCCGTAGGCTGGGCATCGGGGTGTCCATCACACCCGCCGCCACTCCTGCGCTGACCCGGGAAGTCCTCGCGCGCCTCCAGGAGCACGGGGTCGAAGGCCTCGGCCTCAGCCTCGATGCCCCCACCGCCGAACAGCACGACTCGATCCGCGGCGTTCCCGGCACCTTCGATCGTACGATGCAGGCCATCCAGTGGGCCAAGGAAATCGGTATGCCTCTCCAAGTAAACACCCTCGTCGCCGAAGAAACCGCCCCCCACGTCACCGCCGTCTACGAACTCCTCAAACCCTACAACGTTGCCCGCTGGAGTCTCTTTTTCCTCATCTCCGTCGGCCGCGGAAAGGTCCTCCAGCCCCTGTCCTCCGACGAAGCGGAAAAGCTGATGGCCTGGATCTACGAAACCTCGCGCCAAGCGCCCTTCGCCGTCGCCACTACCGAGGCCCCCTCCTACCGCCGGGTCGCCCTCGAGCGCATGCGCGAGGAAGGCTTCACGGGCGAACAGATCAAGCGCACCCCCACCTACCGCGGCTTCGGCATCCGCGACGGCCACGGCATCATGTTCGTCTCCAATACCGGTGACATTTGCCCCGCGGGATTCCTCCCGCTTGTGGCCGGCAACGTCAAACGCGACCGAGTCGTCGACATCTATCGCGACTCCCCGCTCTTCCGCTCGCTCCACGATCCGACGCAGTTCGAAGGCCGCTGCGGCTTGTGCGAATACCGTGTCTTGTGCGGCGGTTCCCGCGCCCGCGCCTATGAAGCCACCGGCAGCCCCCTGGGTTCCGATCCTCTCTGCGACTACGAGCCCGGGAGCGGACACGCGCACTGATACTGACCTATGTCCGCCGACCGCTTTGTTATCTGTGTCGCTGAAGATAACCCGGCCGATGTCTATCTCCTCCGCTACGCTCTTACCGCGGCCGGCCTCGTCTTTGATTTGAAAATTCTCGAAGATGGGGCGGAAGCCCTCCGCTTCGTCCAGGACGAAAGCGCCGTGACGCCCGACCTCTTCATCCTGGATATGAATCTGCCGAAACGGAGTGGTACGGAGGTCCTCGCCGCCATCCGCCGCCAGCCCGCCTTAACCTCCGTGCCGGTCGCCGTCCTGACTTCGTCGGCATCCCCCCTCGACAAGACCCGCAGTGAAGAACTCGGCGCCAGCCACTATCTTCAGAAGCCGCTCGACCTCGACGACTTCCTCCGCATCGGACACGATATCAAAGCTCTGCTTCAGCAGGCTTCTTCACAATAGCCGCCATCGCCCGGATCAGTTCCGGAATGCCCTGCCCGGTCACCGCCGAAATCGAGTAGAACGGCAGTTGCCGGCGTTTCGCCATCCGCCGCAACGAGTCCACCCGCTTGGAGTCCTGCGCCACGTCCAGCTTGGTGGCCACAACGATCATTGGCTTGCTGATCAACTCTTCGCTGAAGCCTTCCAACTCTTTCATGACGACTTTGAAGTCGTCCACCGGCTTGCGCCCCGTATGCTCGGAAACGTCCACCAGATGAATCAGCAGCCGCGTCCGCTCCACATGCCGCAAGAACCGGATCCCCAGCCCCGCCCCTTCGTGCGCCCCTTCAATCAACCCCGGAATGTCGGCCACCACGAACGTCTGGCCGTCATCGGCGCTCACCACGCCCAAATTCGGTTCCAGCGTCGTAAACGGATAATCCGCGATCTTCGGACGCGCCGCCGAAATCCGCGCAATCAGCGTCGATTTCCCCGCGTTCGGATAGCCCACCAGCCCCACATCCGCGAGCAACTTCAACTCCAGCCGGAAACTCCGCTCCTCGCCCGGAAACCCGGGTTCATGCTCCGTCGGCGCCTGATGCCACGGCTTCGCGAAATTCATGTTCCCGCGCCCGCCGCGCCCTCCCTTCGCCACCACAAACCGTTCCCCGTGCTGCGTGAAGTCGTGTATCAGCGCCCCGGTCTCCAGGTCGTACACCACCGTCCCCACCGGCACCGGCAGTTCTACCGAAGCGCCTTCCTTGCCCGTGCGCTGGCTACCTTCCCCATGGCGTCCCCGCTCCGCGCGGTGCTCCGGATTGTAACGGAAGTGCAGCAGCGTATTGTAATGCTGGTTGGCCACCAGCGTCACATCACCCCCGCGACCGCCGTCCCCGCCCGAAGGTCCGCCCTTCGGCACGAACTTCTCGCGCCGGAACGCGAGGCAACCATTGCCCCCGTCCCCGGCCTTCACCCGGATCTTAACCTCATCGATAAACATGCATCAGGCTCCTTGCACCTGGGCGAAAAAAAGAGGAGGCCACCGGTCGGAGAAACCGGCGGCCTCCTCGAGTAGTGGTGCAGAAACGGACGAAACCTGCTCAGCCTTCCACGCGAATGCTGACGAACTTGCCCATCCGGCCGCGGTCACGGAATTCAACCACACCCGATACCTTGGCAAACAGAGTGTCATCCTTGCCGATGCCAACGTTCTCGCCGGGGTAATACCGCGTCCCGCGCTGCCGGACCAGAATCGATCCGCCCGACACAATCTGGCCGGAAAAACGCTTCACACCCAGCCGCTGCGCGTTGGAATCGCGGCCGTTTTTGGAACTGCCTAATCCTTTTTTGTGTGCCATGACTTCTTTCCCTCTACCCTAGGCGACGATCTCGTCAATCTTGACGGCGGTGAACGACTGGCGATGCCCGATCGTCTTCTTGTACTGCTTTTTCCGCTTGAACTTGAAGACAATCACCTTGTCGCCCCGGCCGTGGCTCACGATGGTCCCCTTGATCCGGGCCCCCGCGGTGTCCTGGCCCGTGGTCAGCGTGCCGCCGTTGACGACCGCCAACACGGAACCCAACTCAATCGCCGAGCCCGGCTCACCGGCCAGCTTTTCGACATGAATCAAATCGCCCGGGGCAACACGATACTGCTTACCACCGGTCTGAAGCACTGCGTACATATGACTACCTCGTTGAAAACGAAGAACTTTGGAAGGCTGACTCGCGCGGAGCCGACTGTCGACGCAAGCCAGTAGCAAGCGCCAAAACTCTTATAATACTACAACACTCCCCCCGCCGTCACCCGTCCCGACCGTGTTGGGTGTGATACCGCCACGTTAAGTCTTCGCAGGCTTCGTGTCGCTCTTGCTCGTCTCCGCCTTGGCGGGCGTGCTCGATTCCTTGGATTCCGGCTTCGACTCCGACTTGGATTCCGAACCGCCGTTCTTGCCGCCCTTGCCCCCGGGACTGCCCGAACGCGCGTAGTCGGTAATGTACCAGCCGCTACCTTTGAATTGCAGCGCCGGCGCCGAAATCAGCCGTTCCACCGCGCCCCCGCAAGACTCGTGTTCGGTCAGCGGAGCGTCGACGAACTTCTGAATCGCCTCAAACCGTGCGCCACACTTCTGGCACAGATACTCGTACATCGGCATAGCTTTGCTTCTAATCCTCCCGAAAAATCTGGTTACTGCTTGGGCCGGGGTACGCCGAGAGGCCCGATGGCCGGAGCTGTTCCGCCTTGCGCTGTTTCGCCGGTGGCCGCGGACTGTCTGGCGGCAGCCACACCGACAGTCAAGACCTCAATCGCCTTCTTCAAAGGTTGATCCTCCGCGGGTTTCTTGGCGGGCTCGGCCTGCGGGGTCGCGCCTTCTTCGTCGGTCTCCGGTTCCGCCTGCCCGTCGCTCACCGGCACTGATGGCGTCACCGCGTTGTCCTGAATGGCCTTCCCGGCCGGCGAATAGTATTTCGCTGTTGAAAGAATCACCGCCCCGCCGTCATCCATCGTGAGGGCCTTCCGCTCGGCCGCATCGCCATAGGTCCGCTCGCCGACCGCTTCGGCCCGCTTGGAATCGAGCAGCGCTGCCGCCGCCACTTCCGCGCCGCCCGCGGTTCCGCGATTGGTGATGACTACGAGAGGCTGCTTCCAAACCGCTTTCGCCGGATCAGCCGTGAAATCCTTGCGCGCCACCTTCTGTCCCATCAGGTACCCGATCTGCCCTTTCTCCATGAACAGGTTGGCGAGCGCAACGCCTTCCGCCGGATCGCCCAGAACGTTGTCGCGCAGATCAAGGACGAGCTTCCTGGCGCCCTGCTTCTGCATGTCGGCGACCTTCGCGCTCACGTCCCGCGCCGTGCCCGGCTGCATCGAGCGAACTTCGATGACCCCAATCCCGTCACCGCTCATCTTCGCCGTCACTGGAGGATCGGCTACCACGGCGCGCGAGACCGTCATCTTCTGCGCATCGGTTCCCCGGCGAACCCGCAACACGGCGAGATCGACGTTGGTCCCCGGGTCACCATGGAGCAGCATTTCGGCGAACGCCAGAGGCATGTCGCGCGTGCCCACGCCATTGATCGTCTCCAATACGTCGCCGGTCGATAACCCCAAGACGGCCGCCGGGGAGCCCGGAATGGCGCCTACGACCGAGACGTAGCCGAACCGGCGTGACAGCACCAGGCCGATGTGCGCCTTCTTGCTTTCCTTCGTCTTGACGTACTGCTTGTACTGATCCGCGTTCAAGTAACTGGCGTACGGATCAATCGACTCCAGCATGCCGTTGAGCGCCCCCAACGTGACATTCTTCATGTCCGGCTCTTCGACATAATC
>JAEUQD010001032.1 GCA_016789925.1 Bryobacterales bacterium
CAGAATTCACCGGCCAGCCTGATCATGACGATCGCCGACATGTCGCTCATCACCGCCGAGGTGAAGGTGGATGAAACCGATATCGTCAATGTGAAGCTGGACCAGGAAGCCGACGTTACGATCGATGCCATACCGAACAAGACGTTCAAGGGTAAGGTGATCGAGATTGGGAACACGGCCATTCTCCGGTCGACAGGGCTGGCGGCGTCGCAGAGCGCGATCTCCAGCCAGGAAGCGAAAGATTTCAAGGTGGTTGTGGCTCTGACGGACCCACCGGTCGAGATCCGTCCCGGTCTTTCCTGTACGGCCAAGGTGATCACGGCCACGCGGCAGAAAGTGGTGACGATCCCGATCCAGGCGCTTACCGTGCGCCAGAAGGGTGATCTGGATCCCGCCAAGAAGGGCGGAGTGCAGGCGGCGGCGACCCCGGATCCGGCGGCCGAAAAGGCGCGCAAGGAGGAGTTGCAAGGCGTCTTCGTGATTCAGGGAGAGAAGGCGGTCTTTCGAAAAGTGGAGACCGGGATCACGGGCGCCACCGACATCGAAGTACTCAACGGGCTGAAGGAGGGGGACGAAATTGTCACAGGCAGCTACAAGGTGATCCGCACCTTGCGCAACGAAGCACGCGTCAAAGTGGACAACAAGGCCCCGGTCAAGACAGAATCGTAGGGGAACGGGGAAAATCGTAACCTAAGGAGTGATCTGAGGAGCATGGCCCAAACCGCGGTTGACCCGTTGGTGCAGCGAGGAGA
This sequence comes from Bryobacterales bacterium, assembly GCA_016789925.1. GTDB lineage: Bacteria > Acidobacteriota > Terriglobia > Bryobacterales > Bryobacteraceae > JADLDI01. The sequence goes on from JAEUQD010001032.1 coordinate 753, forward strand.
ACAGCTACGGCGCGAAGGAATTGTCATTCGGTCGTACGAACTGCGCAAAACGTACATAATGGGTGATCAGGAAATCAACGCTGTCAATGGCGTTGACGTCCAGATCACAAAAGGCGAATACGTCGCCATTATGGGCCCTTCGGGTTCCGGAAAATCGACTCTGATGAACCTGATCGGCTGTCTGGATACCGCCAGTTCGGGTGAGTATTTTATCAACGGTTACCCAGTCAGCAACCTGACCGACGATGAGCTGGCGCGCATTCGCAATAAGGAAATCGGGTTTGTCTTCCAGACGTTCAACCTGCTTCCGCGAGCCACGGCGCTGCATAACGTCGAATTGCCTTTGATTTACGGGGGAATTCCGGCCGACGTGCGGATCGAACGGGCCAAGGGCGCCCTCCGGGCGGTGGATCTCGAAGCGCGCATGTACCACAAACCCAACGAGTTGTCGGGTGGTCAGCGGCAGCGCGTCGCGATTGCCCGAGCCCTCGTCAACAATCCCTCCATCCTGCTCGCCGATGAGCCTACCGGAGCTCTCGACACCGCCACCGGCGTGGAAATCATGGCTCTCTTCGAACGCCTTCACCAGCAGGGCAACACCATCATTCTGGTGACCCACGAACATGACATCGCCATGCACGCCCATCGCGTAATTCATGTGCGGGACGGCAAAGTGGAGAGGGACGAGAAGATCAAGTAGTACCGGTTGTACTTTCCTCCGGCCCGAGAGTGGCCTAAGATAGGCAAAGATTGTTTGTCGAATGTCCCAGATGCGGCTCCACCCATTCAAGACCTTCGCGGTCGCTCGGCCTGTTAGATTCAATCATGAAATCGTGGTCACGGCTTCCGTACCGTTGCCGGGTTTGCCGCAAGCGTTTCTACCGGCTGGATCGAGATCTGGCTGAGAAGCGGGAACAGGAACTCGACCTGCTTAGCGAGCCGGAGGTGGTTGAAGAGATCGTCGCGGTGTCCGCCCCTGCGCGCCGGAGGCGCTATCGCGTCGTGATCCGAATCCGGCTGCCCCGATTGCTCCGTCCACGCGAAGTGTGAACTAACGCCCTCCGCAATTCCTGCCGCGGATTTCGAGCGCTTCCGGCATCCATTCCTCTAATTTCCGAATGCGGGTTTCGTGAGCCGGGTGTGTGGACATGAACTCGGAGACCTGCCGACCGTCGCCCATCTGTGACATTCTCTGCCAGATTGCCGGCGCTTCCCGCGGGTCAAAACAGGCGCGTGCCGCGTAGATCAAACCCATGTAGTCGGCCTCGGATTCGTGCTCGCGGGAAAAAGGCAACAGCACTCCGAACTGAGCTCCGACGCCCAAGGCGCCCATGACGGCACGTTGGGCCGTCACATCCATATCGCTGAGCGCCACACCGGCCGCGAGCGTACCAAGCTGCGCCAATTTCTGGTGAGCCATTCGTTCCGCACCATGCCGTGCGATGGCGTGGGCGATTTCGTGGCCCATGATGGCCGCCAATCCGTCGGCATTTTTGGCGACCGGGAGAATCCCGGTGTAGACGGCCACCTTGCCGCCGGGCAGGCAGAAGGCATTCACTTCCTGCGACTGGATGAGATTGAACTCCCATTCAAAACCGGGGTCTTCGGCCACCTTCGCCAAACGCGATCCGATGGACCGGACCTGTTCATACGCCTGGCCATCCTTCACCACCGAGGACTGCCGCAGGACCTGCCGGTAGGATTGATAGCCGAGCGCCGCCTCCTGCTCCCTCGAAATATCCACCAACTGCGTCCGGCCGGTGAGCGGGACCGTCTGCTGATTGCTGAAGTAGTAATACAGGAAGTAGATGCCGAACGCCATCAGCGGCAGCACCTTCAAACCAGTGCGTCTCATGTCGAACCCTCCGTTCAGGTCAGAACCGGTTTGACCACCCGTCCATGCACATCGGTAAGGCGGTAGTGACGTCCCTGGAACTTGTAGGTGAGCTTCAAGTGGTCTACACCCAGACAGTGGAGCATCGTGGCATGCAGGTCGTGCACGTCTACCGGGTTTTCCGCAATGTTATAGCTGAAGTCGTCGGTGGCTCCGTAGGTGACTCCACCCTTGATGCCGCCGCCCGCCATCCATAGCGAAAAGCAGCGCGGGTGATGGTCGCGGCCGTAATCGTCCGGTTTGAGTGTGCCTTGGGAGTACACGGTGCGGCCAAATTCGCCGGCCCAGATGATCAGAGTCTCGTCGAGCAAGCCACGCTTCTTCAAGTCCATCACCAGAGCGGCCGACGCCTGGTCGGTTTGCAAGCATTGGAGACGGATGTCGCGGGGCAGGTTGCCGTGTTGATCCCAGCCGCGGTGAAACAACTGGATGAAGCGGACGCCGCGCTCGGCCAGGCGGCGGGCCAGGATGCAATTGGCCGCGTAGGTTCCGGGCTTGCGCGACTCTTCGCCGTACAATTCGAAGGTCGATTCCGGTTCCTTGGATAAATCCGTCAACTCCGGCACCGATGATTGCATGCGGAAGGCCATTTCGTACTGCGCCACGCGGGTGGCGATTTCCGGGTCCTGATACTCCTTTAACTTTAACTCGTTCAGACGCGATAGATCGTCGAGGAACCGGCGACGCGCATCCTTGTCATAGCCGCCGGGATCGGACAGATACAAGACAGGGTCGGCCGCGGCACGGAACTTCACTCCCTGATACTTCGTCGGCAGGAAGCCGCTGCCCCACGACCGGTCGGCCAGCGCCTGCGAACCGCCTTTCCCCTGGGACACCATCACGATGTAGGCGGGCAGGTCGGCGTTCTCACTCCCCAGGCCGTAGGCCGCCCACGCACCCAGCGACGGCCGGCCGGCCAGTTGAAACCCGGTCTGGCAGAAGGTCACGGCGGGGTCGTGGTTGATCTGCTCGGTGTGCATCGAGCGGATGACGCACAAGTCGTCGGCGACCTTCGCCGTATAGGGCAGCAATTCGCTGAGCCACGTGCCGGACTGCCCGTGCTGGGCGAACTTGAAGAGGGAAGGCGCGGTCGGAAAATTGGCCTGGTAGGCCGTCATTCCGGTCAGCCGCTGGCCCATTCTCACCGAGTCCGGCAAGTCTTTGCCGCGGGCCCTTTCCAGGTCCGGCTTATAGTCGAACAAGTCCAATTGGGACGGTCCGCCATGTTGGAACAGGTAGATGACGCGTTTGGCCTTGGCGGCGTGGTGAGGAAGGCCGGGCAGGCCACCGGCCGCTTCGAGGGAATGGAACGCGGCCATGCCCAAACCGCCGGTCGCCATCCCCAGCAACGATCGCCGGGTGAGTTGTAGTTGACGCTCTTGCACAGGGTCCATTGGCCTACTCCTTGGTTACCGCCTCGTCCAGGTTCAGTAGCAAACTGGCCACGGCCGAATAGGCTGCCAGTTCGCGGGTATCCAGAGCGGAACTGGACGGCGTCTCGCCCACGGATACATAGGTTTTCGCCCGCTCCGTGTCCCGCGCGAAGTAATCCAGGTGATAGGCCAAGCTGGCCGTAAGCACTTGTTCTTCCTCCGCTTTGGGCTGGCGCCCCGTCACCAGCCGGAACCCGTGGCGCAAGCGGCCTTTGCGGTCAGCGCCGCCTTCCTGCAACATCCGTTGGGCAATCAACCGGGCCGATTCGAGGAAAGTGACGTCGTTCATCAGGTTGAGCGCCTGCAGGGGCGTGTTGGTCCGGTTCTCGCGTACGACGCAGGCCTCGCGGTTTGCCGCATCGAAGTTGAGCATCATCGGCGGCGCGATGGTCCGCTTCCAGAAGGTGTACAGGCTGCGGCGATACAGGTCGTCGCCTTTGCTCTGTACGTAATACATATCCTGCATGGTCAGGTCGGTCCAGAGACCTTCCGGCTGGTAGGGCTTCACGGAAGGTCCGCCGAGCTTCTCGCGCAGCAGCCCCGCAAGCAGGAGCGCCTGGTCGCGCACCATTTCGGCCGGCAGGCGGAACCGAGGGCCCCGCGCCAGCAAGCGGTTTTCGGGATCGCGCTGGAGCAACTCCGGCGTCGCCCGGGAACTCTGGCGATAGGTGGCGCTGGTGACGATGAGCTTCTGGAGGGCCTTGACGTCCCAACCGTTGCGGACAAACTCGGTAGCCAGCCAGTCCAGCAGTTCCGGATGCGAAGGCCATTCCCCCTGCTGCCCGAAATCTTCGGTGGTCTTCACCAGGCCAGTGCCGAAGTACATCTGCCAGAACCGGTTCACCGTTACCCGCGCCGTCAGCGGATTGCCGGGCGAAGTGAGCCAACGGGCCAACCCCAGCCGGTTGTTCGTCTCACCTTGCGGGAACGGGTGCAGCACGGCGGGTACGCCGGGCGAGACCTTTTCGCCCTTCTTGTCATACGCCCCGCGATTCAGGAAGTGGGTCTCTTTCGGCGTGGGCGACTCCGCCATCACCATGGTTGTTGGGAAGGTGCGTTCCAATGCCTCGCGTTCGCGCAGCAGTTCCTGCAGACGCGCCCAGTCCCGGCGGTCCTGCTCCGGCGCTCCTGTCTCCAGAAACGCCCATTCGCGCAGTTGGGTTGGGGTCTGCCCGGCTAGCGCGGCGATTTCCTTGCTGCCGAGGACCCGGCTGTAGACCAGCGCGTCGTGGATCGTGCCTTGATACTTGCGGGCTCCGCCCCCGGCGATCCGCAATGGCTCGGTAAATTTCCGCCCCGCGTTGCGGAACGGCCGGTAGAGGGTATCCAAGAGTACTTTTACCGGGGCGGCTTCCCCGTCGATATAGAGCGTCAGCCCCGCCGCGGCCACGCTCCCGTCGTAGGTGACGAGGATGTGGTGGCGGCGATTGGGCTCGATCTTCCGTTCGCTCTCGACGCGGATGGCATCGTCGGCGTAGTTCGAGGTGATGTGAACATGAACGCGCCCGTCCTCGAGGTAGATACCATAGCCGCGGCCCTTTTCGCCTTCCGTCATGCGCGTGATCACGGCCGCGCGTTTTACGTCCGCGGCCGACACCCAGGCTGCCAGGGTGAACCGGTCGTCGATGTCGAACGCACCCTTTTCCGGCAGCACCAGGGGCTGGCCGGAAAAAGCCGCGCCGCGTTCCCAGGTGTCGAGCCCTGAGGTTGGGTACCACGGCTTGGTCTGGGTCCACTGGGCGCGGAGCGGAGCGAGCGCCGATTCCCGGCCGGCCAATTGGCGTTCCACGGCGTCAATCCGCGCGTTGATCGCGGCGAGCGCTTTCTGCTGGTCGCGCGTGGGGGCGGGAATCAGGGGCGGCGAGTTGCCGTACTTCATGGCCCGGCCGAACTCCGGGACGTTGTTGAAGTAGGCGAAGAACTTGTAGAACTCCTGCTGCGAAATGGGGTCGTACTTGTGGTTGTGACACCGCGCGCAGCCCATCGTCAGCCCTAGAAACACGGTGGATGCCGTTTCCACGCGATCCACGACATACTCCACCGCATACTCTTCCGGCACAATGCCGTCTTCCGTGTTGCCGCGGTGATTCCGGTTGAACCCGGTGGCGATCTTCTGGTCCAGGGTCGCATTGGGCAGCAGGTCGCCCGCGACCTGTTCGGTGATGAACTGGTCGAACCGCTGATTGCGGTTGAACGATTCGATCACCCAGTCGCGCCAGCGCCACATCACGCGCTCACCGTCAAACTGATACCCGTTCGTGTCGGCATACCTCGCGGCGTCCAGCCACCGCGCGGCCATGCGCTCGCCGTACCTCGGCGACTCGAGCAACCGGTCGACGGCGCGCTCAAAAGCAGTCGTTGATGTGTCTTTCAGAAACGCGTCCAGTTGGTCCAGGCTTGGTGGCAGACCTGTCAGATCGAGCGATGCCCGGCGCAGCAGCGTCTCTTTTGCAGCCTCCGGAGAAGGGGGCAGTCCCTCCCGCTCCAACCGTTCCAAAACAAAGGTGTCGATCGGATTTCGCACCCAGGCCGCATTCTTCACGGCGGGTACTGTCGGGCGTTGCGGCGGGATGAACGACCAGTGCCGCTGCCACTTTGCGCCCTGGACAATCCACTGCCGCAGCTTGCCGATCTCGTCTTCCGTCAGCTTCACGCCGGTATAGGCAGGCGGCATGCGTAGCGCGGGTTTCTCAGCCGTGATCCGGTGGATCAGGGTGCTGTGTTCGGGGTTGCCCTCGACAACGGCCCGGCGCCCCTGGAATTCCGCCTTGGCTGTGTCTTCCAGGTCGAGCCGCAGCGGGATGTTCTTGGTCTTGGCGTCGGGACCGTGGCACAGGAAGCACTTGTCGGACAGGATGGGACGGATGTCGCGGTTGAACTCCAGCGGACGCTCGGCCGCCACAGCGGCCATCGAGAAGACACAACCGGCAATAATCAGGGAACGCATGGGTCTCGCGCTTCCTATTCTATTGCGGCGACCCCTTGCCATGCCTGCTCGGTGGCGACAAAGGCATCCACGACCTCCGGATCAAACAACGTTCCCCGTCCGGCGACAATCATGGCCACTGCCTGCGCATGGGGCACGCTCGGCTTGTAGGGGCGTTCGTGAACCAGCGCGTCATACACGTCGGCGACCGCGAGGATGCGGCCGGCCAGCGGGATCTCGTCGCCCCTCAGTTTTCTGGGGTATCCGGAGCCGTCCCAACGCTCATGGTGGGAATAGACGAGATCGCGCGCCACTTGGAACAACCGCTCGTCGCGCAACCCCGACCGTTTCCGAGCCTGTTCGAGGATCTGTAATCCCAACTGGACGTGCTGCTTCATCAGTTCCAATTCGTCGGCGCCCAACGCACCAGCCTTATTCAGAATCCGGTCGGGAATCCCGGCTTTGCCCACGTCGCGAATCGGAGAAAGCTGGACCATCAACTCGATGGTCTCCGGAGTCAGATCCCGCTTGAGCCGGGGTTGCGTAGCGCAGGCGTCGCACAGCAGGCGCATGTACTGCCGAATCTGGCCGGAATGGAAGGGATCTGTGCTCTCGCGAAGGGTCGACAGCGCCTCCAGAGAGGTCACCATGAACGCCTGGATCTCTGCCGCGTGCCGCCGCATCGCCCCAGCGCGGCTTTGCTGCCCAAGGAAAGCCACAGCCGCCACCGTGACCTGAGCCATCAGGGGCGATAGCAGTATGCCAGCGCTGGTGACTGCCGCGACGCTCATCCCCCCCAACAGCAGAATCGCGCCGCCTGTGCTCAAAGCCGCCCACTTCGCACTCCACTCACGCAACCCGACCGCCGCCAGGGCACCGGCCAGTAACACCGACAGCAACTCCAGCGGCATGCCCCAGGGTGGGCGGCTGACAAAATCTCCCCGGAGCAGATGGTCGAGGGCCGCGGCCTGTACGTAGACACCAGGCACAGTCTTCTGGCCCGGCACCGGCACGGAGTCCTGTAACCCCACCGCAGATCCACCGATCACGACGACCTTGCCTCGCAGTGCCGCGGTGGAGGCCTTGCCATCCAGTACGTCCGCCGCCGCCATGCGCGCGAACGGTCTCGTTCCCGGCTGTACCAAAAGGCAGCCTTTCGAATCCAAAGGAACCGGGCGCCCGCCGACTTCCAGCTCCGGCTGGCCTTGCGCCGAAAAGCGCAAAGAATAAGCGTTCACCGCGGCAAGTGCCCCGGATAAGGCGAAACTGGGATAGACGTTTCGCTGGTACTCGATGAGCAAAGGCAAGCGGCGCAGCACGCCGTCGGCGTCCGAGGATGCATTCAGAAAGCCCACTCGCGCGGAATCGGCGATCGATGGCACAACGCACAACTCCCTGGATGCCCGGAACAAGGTGCTGTTCACGGGCGCAGAAGCCAGCGGCTGCATCGGGTGATCGCATTGCGTGCGATTCCCGTCGAAGCCGAAGTAGCCGCCGACGACAGCGCGACCGCGTCTCAAACCTTCAGCGAGTTGCGGGTCCTGCGCATCGGTCTCGCTGAAGAGCATGGCCGTAACGACCACCGAAGCCTTTGCCTCGAAGGCCGACTCCACCAATCGCCCGATCACCGCCCGGGACCACGGCCAACGACCCACCTTCCGCAGACTTTCCTGGTCGATCTCCACTACGATCACCTGTGAGGGGTGAGAATTGCGCGCCGCCAGCGGTATCAAGAGATCGAAGTATCGGCGTTCCAACCCCACCAGCCACACCGGCTGCATGAACACGATCGATACTGCAACGAGTATCGGAACGGCGACAGTGAACCGTCTCAACGGACCACAATCTCAACGCGACGGTTCTTTGGTTCGGCGACATTGTCTCCGGTTTTGACCAAAGGGTTGCCCTCTCCGTGCGAGGCGACAGTGAGGACAGCCCCATCGGCACCGGATTTTTTCAACAGTTCGGCCACGGCGCGTGCTCTGCGTAGCCCCAATTCGTAATTGCGCCTGGCATCGTCGGTAGTATCGGTATGGCCGACGACGCTGACATCTGTCGACCGCCGGTCACGGATCGCCCGCACGACCTCCGATAGCATGGCTGCACTTTCTGGCACGAGTTGATCGGCCGCCTGCTGGAAGTAGAGTTGGAAGTGCACCTGCGCCAGAGGCAGCGTGTCGAGCACACTTCCGAACAACTGCCGTGTCCGGGCTTCGTCGAGGACGATCGATTCCGGCGCCGAGGCCGCATTCTCCACCCGCGCCGCCGCGTAGGCCTGGTCGAGTTGGCTTGTCCCGCCGATGTTCGTGATCGTCACTTTGCCGACCTTCCCATCCGGATCCGGCAATAGAACGATGAGGTTCTGCTTCGGCGCCGGCGTGGTTACGGGCGCCGGTGGCGGAAGCTTCTTCGCGCATCCGGCCAGCAGCATCACCGCCACCGTCAGTGTCAGTTTCCTCATTGCGGTTCCAGGGAAATCGCCACGTGTGTTCCGCGTAAACCGATGACGCCGACAGGGGTTTCAATCTGTGAGGAATTCGGCGCGAGTTGTGCAATTTGTCCGGAAATGTAAGCAGCAATACCTTTCACGAGGCGCACCAGCATTCCCAACTGCCCCTCGGCCGGCTCGAATACAAACTTTTCCAAAACCAGTTCTGAATTCGGTCCCAGCGAAAACCGTGTGCCATCCTTTAGGATAATCCCCACTCGCGCCTCGGCTGCCGTCCGCAGCGAATCCTGCACCAGAAGGAGAAAACCCTCTTTTACATCAATCAGTTGGCCGCTCCTAGCGACGGTCACCTGCCCCGTCACGGTCTTGATGCTACCGACAGTCGTCTGACCAAACCCCGATATCGCAAACGCGAATATGGTGATCCAGGCGATGGCACATCGTTGAAAAGATCTACAAACTACACGCGCCATTTGGGGTTAGTATAGGCCAAATAGTACTACGAGTGTTACAAAAATTCCGTGAGGTGAATGAGAAGAATTCAGGCAGTGAGCAGAAAAGGGCTGGATATGCGGTAGGAACGCGAATTGTCGAGCAGAAGGCGGGCGGCCCCATCGGGCTTGGCGGCCTCGAACAAACAAGTTCGGGAACCTGCCCGGCCTTCCACTCTCAACCGATCTGAAGCCTGGCTGACCCGGTAGGCCATCCGGGCACCGTGCTCGCGAGACAGGGTGTCCAACGGCCAATCCGAATCGGCCACCATTCGAATTGCACCGTCGTGACCAACCAGAATGCTCAGATCAGAAACAGGACCGCCGCTTAAGAAGTTCGCATGGGCCACGTCGAAGATTCCCTCGGCGTTGGCTACAAACGTCTCTCTGAGATTCAGCCGCTGCACAATGACCTTATCGGAGCGGCAGAGCGGGATTTGAGAGAATGTGGTGGCCGATGCCTTGGCTTCTATTTGTCGTTCTCATCCACACGGTCCACGCTCAGCCGCTCGGTGACAAGATCGACGCGCTGGTGGCCGAATCCACGTTGCTCCAACAGTCGCATTGGGGCGCGAAACTCGTCCACTCGGCGTCGGGCCGGGTTCTGTATTCCCGCAACGAGAACAGCCACTTTATCCCAGCTTCGAACACCAAGCTGTTTTCCACGGCGCTGGCGTTATCCAGGCTCGGCAGCCAGCACCGGCTCGGTACCCGCGTCGTCGCATCGCGGCCGCTGGAGGATGGCGTGCTCGCCGGCGATTTGCGGCTGGTGGGCGGCGGCGACCCGACGCTTTCCGGCCGTCCGCTGCCTTACCAATACAAG
>JAEUQD010000047.1 GCA_016789925.1 Bryobacterales bacterium
CGGCGCTGTCCGGCGAGGGTGTAGGGCACCATGCCATTGATCTGGGTGTCGTGGACATAGAGGAGCGGCGATTCAATGCCGTTCACCAGCAGTCGCGTGCCGGCAGCGGAGCACTGAATGGGATGTCCGGAGTCGAGACGCGTGACCTGTGGATCGGTGGGTCCGAGGTCGCGGCCGTAGACGGTGATGAGCGAGCCAGGCGCAAATTCGTTGGAAAGGCCGGCGCCGTTGGACATTTGGCTGATGACGGGGTTGCCGCCGGAAACCCCGAGAGCGACGGGAACAATCGCGGGGGCGACGATGGAGCCTGGCGCGTTCACTGAGATGGCTCCGGAGTGCCAGCCGGAAGCGAGCCCGGTTGGGTTGACCGACACCAGCACAGTGAGCGGTGTTGTGCCTGAGGTGGGCGTCACCTGCAACCAGCCCGCGGTGGCCGCAATCGCGACAGGAGTGGGCCAGGAGGAGTTGATCGTCAGGGATTGGGGCGCGGCCGGCGCCTGGAAGCGGAGGCTGGCCGGGTTGGTGGTGATTTGCAGGGTACCGGTGACGGCGAGGCGGACAGTGAGCAGTTGGCCGCCGGTGGACGCTCCGGCCGCGGAGATGACCACGCTACCGAGGTAGTTGCCGGGGGCGAGTCCCCAATGGTTCACCGAGACGGTAAGGGTGGCGGGAGTGGTGGCGGAAGTGGGGGTGACAGACAGCCATGTGCCCGCCGCGACGTGGGCATTGAAGTTGGCGCTGACACCGCTGTTGACGCTAATGGCCTGCGTGGATGGAACTGGTCCGCCGGCCGCGGCCTGGAACTGGAGGACCGAGGAACTGATAGACAGCGGCGGAGCGCCGGTGACCTCCAGGGTGATAGGAACCGTCATCACGGTCCACCCACCCGGGATCTGGAAGAGCAGGGATCCGCGATAAGTTCCGGCAGCAAGACCGGTGGGGTCCACCCAAACGGAAATGGTGGTGGGGGCCAAGGCGGACTCGGGGTCGGCAAAGAGCCAGCCGCTGGATTGGGGAGTGATGGAGAAGATGGACCAGGTGAAGTGAGAGACCGTGAGGTTCTGGCGGGCGGGCAACGGATCGCCGATCCGGTAGCGGAAGGTAAGGGGACCGCTGGACAGCCAGAGGCCGCTGGAGGTGTTGACCCGGAGCGTCACCCCGACAGTGGAGATTATCGGACTGGCAGCGTGGGCAATGGTGATCATGCCCTGATAGGTGCCGGGCGGGAGCCCGATGGGATTCACCCAGACGTGGATGACGGATGGGGGTTCAGGGGGTCCATAGGAGATGGACAGCCACGAGCCCGCGGCGGCCGAGGCAGCCGCCGAGTAGGCGCCCGGGGGACCGTAGACGACGAGGGTTTGCATCGCCGGGATGGGGTCGCCGGGCTCATAGAAGAAGGCCAGTTGCGACGTGCTGAGTGTGGTTTGCGGAGCAACGGTCACATCGAGGGTTATGGGAATCGAGAGGGGACTGTTGGTCGCGCCCGCGGAAGCAATCTCGAGGGTGGTTGCGTAGTGGCCGGCCAGGAGGCCGGTTGGGTTGGCCCACACGGTGACAATGGCGGGGGTCGTGAGGCTGGAGATACCCACGGTGAGCCATGCCGCTCCGGTCCCGGTGACCTGGACTGGGAGCGGGGCGTCGGCAGTGATGGAAATGGTTTGGGCCGGAGGGACAAGGGTCCCGACCGGCTGGATGAAAGTGAGTTGGGAGGGGGCCACGCTGAGGGTCGCGGAAAAGGCGGTCAACGGTGCGGCCAAAATCAGGAGCAGGGTGCTGATCCCGCCCCTGGAGCAAGAGGACGTAAAGCACCGCATAACTACACGCTCCGCCTAGAATTATAAGACGTTGAAGTCTGCTGTACCAGCGGGATGTGGGGCTAGACGATCGCTTCGTTCACCGGATCCCACTTGACCTTACGTTCTTTGAAGTAAGATTCAACAGACATGACGATTGTGACACCCTCTTCGAAGGCCCGGTCGATGCCGCACCGCGGGACTTGGCCGGAGCGGATGGAGTCGATCCAGTCGCGCTGATGGTTGGTGACCTCAGATTCGCCGCGCTTGAAGCTGTATTCGGGGTCGGGGATGGCCAGGCGCGGATCGAGCCCGGCAGCCTGGTACTTCTTGCGGGCCTCAGCCAGTTGTTTCGAGTAGCCGGGTTTCCATTCCGCGTCGTAGAGGCGGCAGTGGTCGGAAGCAACTTCGATGGTGGCGTCACGGCCGAAGATGTAGGTCTCGGTGCCGTGGTGGCGGTTGTGGAAGGTGCAGGCAAAGGTGCAAGTGAGTTCCTTCTTGGGGTACTCGAACATGACGTGCCACTGGTCGGGCACTTCGCGATCCTGCTTCCAGAAGTAGAGCGAGCCCTGGGTTTGGACAGCCTCCGGGATACCCATGCCGAGGATGCAGTTGATGCCATCCCACTGGTGGCTCATGAGGTCGCCGGCGATGCCGGTGCCGTATTCCCACCAACAGCGCCAACGGAAGAAGCGCTCGGCGTCGAAGCGGGTTTTCACATTGGAGTTGTCCTGAAACCGTTCCCAGTCGACGGTCTGGGGGGTGGCGTCGGCGGGTAAGACCTGGTTGTCGTAGCGGGTGTAGAACTGCCACTCGGGCCAGGGACTGGTACGGTCGATATAAGTGCGGGCCAGGACCGTCTTGCCCAGGCGTCCGGACTGGTAGATCTCGCGAGCCTTGATATAAGTGGGGTCGCTGTTCTGGTGGTGGCCGAGTTGGAGGGTGACTTTGTTTTCACGAACGGCCTTGCGGATGTCCTTTGCCTCCTGGAGGGTCCGGCACAAGCCCTTTTCGACGTAGATGTGCTTGTTCATCCGGGCGGCGCGAATGGCCATCGGAGCGTGCCAGAAGTCGGGTGTGGCGATGACGACGGCGTCGATGTCTTTGGAGTCGACGGCCTTTTCCCACTCTTTGGTGATCGCGGCCTGCTTGTTGAACGCCATCTTCCGGGCGCGGGCGATGTTGGCGTCGTAGAGGTCGCAGATGAGGCGGATCTCGGTGTTCGGACACTCCTGCACGCGTTCGAGTAGATAGATACCGCGGGTGCCGACGCCGATCATGGCGACGCCAATACGATCGTTGGGATTGCGCTGGGCCAAAACGGCGGGGGCGGCCAGACTGCCGCTCTTGAGGAAGTCTCGACGGTCCATGGGCTTTTATTATAAGACTCCCAGCTCTGTTATTGCACAGGTGGTAGGATGCCTACAACAGGAGAGCAATATGGGATTCGAAAACGTAGGGCGCGTTTGGACGCCACAGACACTGAAGGATGATCTGGGCTCGGTGGCGCGGCCGTCGTGGTGCAAGGCGGTGACGCTGCATCATTGCGCGGCGCCATCGCTGGCACAGCGGCCCAATGGGTTCACGGCCCAGCACATCAAGAACATCGAGGACTTCTACCGGAGGAAGCCGTGGCCATCCGGACCGCATCTATTCGCAGATGACGACCAGCTTTGGGGCATGTCGGACTTGCGCAAGCCGGGCATCCATGCCGTGAGCTTCAATTCGATGTCGGTGGGCATTGAGGTGTTGGGCGACTACGACACCGAAGACCCAAGGTCCGGGCGCGGCCTGGCATGTTGGAAGACGGCGGCGGCGGGGACGAAGGTATTGCTTGAGTGGCTCGGGCTGAGCGCCTCGCGCGAGACGGTGCTGTTCCATAACGACGATCCGGAGACGACCAAGACGTGTCCGGGCAAGAAGGTGAAGAAGGAGTGGGTGCTGGGCCTGATCGAGGGCGCCAGGATCGAGGGGGCGCGTGTTCGCGAGGCCAAGCCGGACATTGGCGTGACGCTCCAGAGCGATCAATGGCGATTCATCGGCGAACGGTGGTGCGTTCCGGTCCGCGTGTTCCTGCTGAAGAAGAACGTGCCGGAGTCGGAAATTGCCACGAAACTGAAGAAGGTGGGGAAGAACTTCTTCTATGGAACGGAATTGCTGGAGGGGGCCTTTTATGACCAAGACACGACGTCCACGTGGGCTCCGACGCGCGAGTTAGTGGATCTGTTGTAGGGGCGGATTCATTCCGGCTCTACCGAGCCAGGGGCCAGTTCGACCTTGCCTTCGACCAAGCCCACCGAGACGCGGTTCTTCCTGCCGCTGGTTAGCCGGATTGCGATGGGATTGGCGGCGCCGGGGCGGCGATCATGAAACAGGAGGCCAGCGACGCGGGTCCATTCGACCTGGTCGAGGAGAATGCCGATGCCGTCGGAGTCGAGGATGGTGACATCGGTGATGTGGAAGTGGTGGGACCGGCGGACGGTGAGCGACGCTTGCGCGCCGCGGGCACGGTTCATCAGCAAGCCATGGATATTCGAGTCGGACGAATCCTCGAACACGATGGTATTGCGGAAGCCGGGCTGGTCGTAATCGGGGTTCTGATCCAGTGTGTTGTGGCCGACGGTGATGTTGGAGCTTCCTTCTACCAGTAGGTGATACTCGAACCCAAGCCCCATCGTATTGCCGGTGATGTTCACGCCGCGGGCATGCCGCAGGTGGATGTTCAGGCCCGCATCGGAGATGTGGTTACCAGTAATGCTGAAGAAGCCGACCTTGCGCGGGGCATCGGGCTGGCCGATGAAGCGGATATTGGCCGAACCCACCGCCTTGCCAAAGTGTTGCAACGTAGACCCGGTTAACGCTCCTTCGCGAATGGAACCGGAACGCGTATCGAAGAGGACATTGGCCGTCGGCGGCCCGCCTACCGTCATGTTTCCCTCGATATCGCAATTGCCAATCTGGATATTGCGGATCTCGCTTTCGCGGACCACGATGCCGCCCAAGCGGTTGTAGGAGATGTGCGAGTTCGAGATATCGACCTGGTGCAGGTTCAGCTTGTCGAGGAGAATGCCGATGCCGGAGTTGTCGTAGACGTTCACGTCGGAAATGGTGACGTTCCGATTCCGCCCGGTGAGAATCAGGCCGTTCCGGAGTTTTGAAAGATACAAC
>JAEUQD010000081.1 GCA_016789925.1 Bryobacterales bacterium
AGGAACTGAATGTCGGCATTGTCTGGAACGGCCCCACCAGCGAAACCGACTATGCCGGCCAGATTCAGATTGTGGACGCCATGATCAACCGGCGCGTCAGCGCCATCTGCCTCGCCCCGATCGATAAGAAGGCGATGGTGGGCGTGGTGGAACGGGCGGCCCGCGAGAAGATCCCGGTGGTCATCTTCGATTCCGGCATCGACACGGAAAACTTCGTTTCGCAGGTGGCGACCGACAACTACGCCGCTGGTCGCGTGGCGGCCGAACGGATGGGGCAGATTCTGAATGGCAAGGGGAAGGTAGTGATGGTGGCGGTGCAACCCGGCGCGGCCTCCACGATGGCGCGCGAACAGGGCTTCGAGGATGCGATGAAAGAGAAGTTCAGCGGCATCCAAATTCTGGACAAGCGCTATGGAATGGCCGATTTCGCCAAATCCCTGGCGGTGACAGAAAACATGTTGACCGCCCATCCCGACGTGGATGGCATGTTCGCGTCCAATGAATCGTCCACCGTGGGCGCGGCCCAGGCGCTCAAGGGCAGGAAGTCCAAAGTGAAGCTTGTGGGCTTCGACTGGAGCCCGACGCTGCTCGAGGACTTGAAAGCAGGGCTCATCGATTCGTTGGTAGTCCAGCACCCGTTCAAGATGGGAGAAGAGAGCGTTCGCGCCGCAGTGGCGACTCTCCAGGGCAAGAAGGTTGAAAAGATCAACAATCTGGCGCCAAGGTTAGTCTTGGCGGAAGACTTGGACAAGCCCGAAGTGCAGGCCCAGTTGAACCCGGACTTGAAGAAGTATCTGCGGTAGTTAGTTAGTTAAGTCACCGACAGGTTCAGATAGTGAACCACCTTGGAAAACACCGAACTGATGTTCGGCGCGATATCGGTCGGGAAGAACGCCGCCACGGCCACGCTTAGAAAGGCGGCCATCAGCGCATACTCGATCATGTCCTGGCCGCGCCGGTCGCGCCAGAGAAGGCAAAGACAACGAGTAACCATAAATTCAGTCTCCTCAGCAGGTTTTTTCCAGTATGGAAGAAGGGAGGGGGTTAAGGAATGCGGAGATGGCCTGAGCGATCTCCCAAATAAACCTTACCCCCCACCCCGTCCGCCGTTTACGGAGCCGGATACCGCACAACGGTGAAGTTGCGCAGCGCAACGGAATCGGACGTCGCACTGGCCATGTTCGCCTTGAAGTCGATCGTCAACCCGCTGTTGATGTCGTCGGTGGCCGCCGAACTCTCGTTCGCCAGCGCCAGCGAGGCACCCCACGTCTGCGCGGACAATTGAGCCCCGGTCGCATGGACAGCGGCCATGCCGCGTCCGGTGACCAGCGAGTTGCCGGCCGCCAGGCTCCGGGCCGACAGGACGGAAGCCCCCCAGCGGACATCGATGGAAAAAGCTGTCGTGGCGCCCTGATGGGCATAGTCATAGAAGACTTCGATCCGGTCGCCCGCCCGCAGCAGACCCGCCGGAATCGAACAGGTCCCGAGCGCCACCGCCGTCGCCGACGAGGTCGCGCCTCCTTGCCCGGTGCAGATCACCTGGGTCAGGGTACCGCCGGACCCGGCTGTGCGGTAGGAGGCGATCAGGATGTCGCCCGGCTGCGGCAGCGCCGCCGGAACGAACGTGATCACCTGATTCGAGAGATTGAAATCCAAACCGCTCTTCTGGAGCATGCCGTTGCGGTACAGCAACAAACTGGCCGGTGGATTCGGCATCTGCGACAGCGTGAAAGCGGCGTTGGAGCCGTTGGCCGCGCCGGCCGGAGTCTCCCCGTCGACGAAGGTCCCAAACACGGCGGACGAGCTTTCGCCGGACCCGCACGGCCCGGAAGAGCCGTCGACATGAATGCAGTGCGACGGATCGCCGATGGCGGTCTCCAACTCGCCCGTGGCGCTCACAACGGCCACTGCGCCTGGAGCAAACGAAACGCCTTTGCGAGGCCGGATGTCGAGTTCCGCCTGGAGCCCGTCGACATCCCCGATAATGATTTCTTCCGGCGTCGAACCGCCGCCCGTCGGAAGCGTTCCGGGTCCGAGCAGCGGATCGGCCACCCGAACGTCCCGTACGCGTAAAGGTTCGGCGCTCGGCTTAACAGCCCAGGCCTCCTGGAACTGGTGATTCCCGCCACTAACGTAGCGGACCAGGTAGTACGCCGGGCTGCCGGCATTGGTGGTCGGCACCAGGCGAACGCTCAAAAAGCCATCAACCACGTTCACCTGGAGCCGCTCGCGGCCGATGAACGAGGTGTCGGCGGCTTCGAAGCTACGCCATTCGACGATCACTTGTCCGGTAAAGCGGGAACCGTCGGCTTTGTAGATCGTGTCGCGAACAGTGGTCAGGGGCGGGGCCGCCCACAAAGCTCCGGTGATCAGCGCCGTGAGCACCGTGAGCGAGAAACGAGACGTCATGAAACGAATACCCTCCGAGAGGAAGTCTAGGGGAGGGCTTAACCGAACGAGATGAAACTGAAAAGTGCCAAACAGGGCTTAACTCATAGCAGCGACTATAGTTAACTGGTCAAAAAATAAAGTTGAATTAGTTGTGAATGGTTTTTTTCCCGCGACGCGAAAAAAAAGCGAAGTATTTTTCCCCGATCCAATCCGGCCTTTCCCGGTCCATCATCTCGCCGCAAGGCGCGTCCATGGCAAGGCGATTATCAAGCGATCCTCAATAAGTTAGAATTGCTTCAGGAGAGCCCGTGCGAGACACCGTCGCATCCGCTTCTACTCTTGCAGTATTCGTCCTGACTGCAGTTCCAGCATGGGGTGCGGACAAGACGTCTGCGCTGCATCAGGCCGGTCGTGTTTTGCGCCCTGCCGAGGACTGACCCGTTGTTCAGAGTGGCGCCGCCGACCGTAAGCCGGTGGTATTTGGCAATGCTTACACCGCTCCTCCGCTCACGTTTCGAATCGTAGATACGAAAGGGCAATCACCCCAAGGTGCTCGTATTAGTTTGAAGTACATCTGGCATTGGTTGGAGTACCCTTACCCTGAGCACCCTTTTGGCGTTATAAGCGATGCGTGGGACGTTGTGGAGTGCCCGGTTGCCCAGGACGCCGTCACTTATGTGCCGGAATTTGTGGTCAAAGCGAGAGGGTGGTATTCCGGTGTATTCCTGCGATCTGTGCTTCCGCCGTGGAGGAAGAAGGCAGTTTGATGAGGATCTCCGACAGACCGATTGCGTTCGGCAGCGGACCTGGGGGCAAACCGGGGACCGTCCCTCTTGGGCCCCTGAGCCGAATGGGCCGCTGTTCTGGAGGCACGATCTCGGCGATGAATGCTCCAAACCGAACCGTGGTAGCGTGGAACTGGACAAAGCTTCACGTTGTCAAAATCCATATGCAGCGTCTGCTGAAGGCAGCAGGAGCAATCGTGGCGTTGACCGCGTATTGCTCCGCCACGAACGTGGCAAAACCTGATCTAGCGCAGGCGTTACGCGCAGCGGACACCATCGTTGTCGCACGTGTCGTCTCCGGGAACGCACGTACCAGCCCGGCGGGGGCATCGGGCGAAGTTTTGTTGCGCGTCGTGCGGGTGATCGAAGGAGAGGTTACCGCCGGATCGCAAATAGAGATCAAGACACAGGGCAGCCGCTTCTTCATTCCCGGGCCGGCCTCCAAAATGCCAAATAGCTGGGCCGTTGAGCACTTCACCGCACTGTGGTTCCTTCGCCGGCAAGGGGTGCAATATACAGTGATTCCCGTGACGTCAGGTGCCGGAGACCCCGAGCGAGCGAGTCTCTTGTTGCCCGAGGACTCATCGCCTGTATCACACCCCAATCGGGTGCACCGCGCTGTCGCGGAGGAAATCATTGCCACGTTGCGCACCATGGCGACTACACATAGGAACGAAATCAAGCCGGTCTACAACGTGCAAATGATCAATGGACAGGTTCATCGAAGTTATGGTTTTGGGAACTATGCGGCGAAGGCCCTTCAACTAAGCGAGGCGCTTGCAACCTTAGGTGATCAACCAACGCTTCATGCAGTTTACCGAGAACTGGCTTCTGATCAAGCAGGGTACCTTCGGGCTATGGGAATTGCTGGGCTGATCGCAGCCAACGACCCTGCAGGGCCAAAACTGGCCGCGGTCGAACTCCGAAATCTCCTTCGCGAGGCCTACTTAAGCCCGATAGCTATGAGCCTGATGGGGTATCGAAATCCAGAGGACAGTGAAGCGATCCTGGCGCTTGGGCGGATCGCCACTGAGTTTACTGATCTGGACATGCCAATGCTGCAGAAGAGCGCCGCTCGTGCTTTGAATGCCCTGCATACCAAAGAGACACTGCCTACGCTCATCGCATTACTTGACAGCGAAGACGCCGAAGTCGGCGGTCTGGCACTGAATGGCATCTGCTTGTTTGTCCGTAACGGGCCAATCGTGACACCCCAGTCGATTCCGTCCGGCTCCTGGAGGCAATCCAGGGAACCTGCGCCGTTCCGAACGAAAGAGACCGATGCCTACTGCTGGATGAACCCTCTCCCAGCGAGTTGGGCTCCACCGGAATACAAAGCCTTCTGGAAAACGTGGTGGCAAGCCCACAGCCAAGAGGTCATGCGCTAGATCATTCGGAGGGCCGATCCTGGTGACGGCCAGAAGGCGCTGCCGTGGGTCACTTCTGGAAAGCAGAGGTGGTCTCTTTTTGACAAGCACCGAAGGATGCGCATGACCGTCGATAATGTCCTCGACTATCTCGCCTCGGGCATGGCGGAGGACGAGATCCTGCACGACTTCCCCGACCTCACACGCGACGACATCGAAGTCATTCCTGAGTCTTTCCTAAATAATCACATCTTTTTTCTTGAAATCCGATTTCCCTGTATGATACCCGCAAAAGTGCGAGGGCCAGTGTGTCTTCCCCCAGGTCGACTGAGGTGAGACACCCTGGTCCTTTTCTATTTCTCCCGAAAAGGAAGAACTCAGACCATGGCAAGTCGACCTGGACCAAACACGGAAGCCGGCAAGGCCGCGTCGTCGCGCAATGCCTTGAAAAATGGACTCACCAGCCTCCATCCCATCGTCACCGACGAAGACCACCCCGACTACGAGGCCCTCCACGACAACCTCTTCGACTCCCTCCAGCCCATCGGCCACCTCCAGGACCACACCTTCCAGCGTCTCGTCAACGCCGCCTGGAACACGCAACGCTGCCTCAAACTGGAGCACATGGTTATGGAGTCCACTGGCGGCGTCGCCCCCCTCGCCCATCCCGAAGCTGCGAAGCAGGCCGCCCTCTTTGATCGCTACTACGTCCGCTTCGAGGGCTCCTACCGCGCCAACTTGCGCGAACTGGAACGCCTCCAGCGCCTCCAACTCGCCCAGGACGTCCACTTCGGCGACGAGAATCCTGTCGGCGCGCTCCACGATCTCGAACTATATCAACGGCTTGCGAAACGAACTCGCCCTGTCCTTCAAAGCCACCCAAGCCCGGAAACCCTATCGAATTAACAGAGTGCGAAACGAATGCCCCCTCCTGGCCGGGACCGTGTCGCGCGGTGTGGTGCGCAGGAGTCAGCCCACGGTTTTGTCGTTGAGAAGTGTTGTCGGAACAGGCGCACGCCGGTCTTTCCACACCCCGGTGCTATCCTGACAGAGGAGGTCGGATTTTGCCCGTTCGCGACTTTTTGCGGTTCGCCGCGCATGTTCAATTGCTGCCCGTGCTCGAGAGCGGCGAGGAAACCCTGATCGGCGGACAGGCGGTGATGGAAGGCGTCATGATGCGCGCCCCGCACTCCTACTGCGTCGCTGTTCGTAAACCCAATGGCGAAGTGGTCACCGAAGAGAAGCCGCTGGCCAAGGTCTCCGAAACCTACCCGATCTTCCGCTTTCCGCTCTTACGCGGGTTGGGCACGCTCGGCCAGGCGATGTCGCTCGGCTTCAAGGCCCTTCAATTTTCCGCTAATGCCGCCCTCGAAGACGAGTCCGCCGAAAAGCAAGCCGCCAAACAGAAACCCTTCTCCAACTGGATGATGGGAATCCAACTGGCCTTCTCGCTGGCCTTCTTCATCTTCGCCTACAAGCTGGTTCCGCTCTGGCTGACCACCGAACTGGGCAAGGCAGTTCCCGAAGTGCAAGGCCGCGTGGCCTTTAACCTCACCGACGGTTTGATCCGGATCGCGATCTTCCTGGCGTTTCTCTACGGCATCTCGCGCTGGCGCGACATTCACCGCGTCTTCGAATATCACGGCGCCGAGCACCGCGTCGTCTTCAACTACGAATCCGGTAAACCTGTGACCGTGGACAACGCCCAGCGGTTTGTCACCTGGCATCCGCGCTGCGGCACCAGTTTCCTGATCACGGTCATGCTGATTTCCATGGCGATCTACACCGTGCTCCCGTTTGACTCGTTTGCCGCCAAGTTCGCCTCCCGCGTCTTGCTGCTGCCCTTAATCGCGGGCATCAGCTACGAGGTCATCCGCTTTGCCGCGCGGCGTCGCGGTTCGATGCTCGCCTTGTTGACCGCCCCCGGCCTCTGGCTGCAGCGCATCACCACCCAGACGCCTGCCGATGACCAGACCGAAATTGCGATCATCGCCCTCGACGGCGCCATGAAGCTCGAGCGCGAGCAGGGCGGCCAACTGGTGATCGCCTGACGAAAGGCTTTGGCAATGCGATATAAGCAACGGCTCGACGAGCTCGAACAACATTTTGAAGAACTCACCGGGCAGATGGCCGACCCGGAGATCATCAGCAATTCGGAACAGTACCGGAAGACGGCGAAACAGCGCAACGATCTGGAAGATGTCGTCAACCGCTACCGCGAGTGGAAGAAGGTGAACGCCGACCTGGAAGGCGCACGCCTCATGTTGGACGAGCCCGACGCCGAACTGAAGGTGATGGCCGAAGAGGACGTCGCCCGCCTGGAGCCCGAACTGGAACGGATCGAGCAGGAGCTGAAAATCCTCCTGCTGCCCAAAGACCCCAACGACGACAAGAATATTCTGCTTGAAATCCGCGCCGGCACCGGTGGCGACGAAGCCACTCTGTTCTGCGCCGAGATGTTCCGCATGTACTCGCGCTGGGCCGAAGAAAAAGGCTGGCGTGTGGAAGTCACGGCATCCA
>JAEUQD010000088.1 GCA_016789925.1 Bryobacterales bacterium
TCGTTGACGTTATCGACGACCTCGGCGCCGAGGTAGAGATAACGGTCGTCCCAGGCGGTGTAGTAGCGGGCGGAGAGGTCGTCGGAAGGCGAAGGTTCGACGCCGTGGCGGGTGAGGCGGTTGATGCGAGGGTCGTACCAATCCGACTTCTCGACGCGGTGCACGTCCCAAACGCCGTCATGGAAGGCACGCTCTTTCCACTCGTCGAGGTTTCCATCGACGGTGACGGGAACGGTGAGGCGTGGGATCTCGAGAGCAGCCAGGAGGCACAACAGGAGCATCCTCGCATTATGGCTCCTGATAGCCTGGAAGGACATGGCATCGCAGGCCGCCCTCTTGGGCGAATTGGAAACTTACACCGCGGCGGAACTAGTGGAATGGGCGCTCCGGACCTATGGCCGCCGGTTCGCGATTTCGACGTCATTTCAGGCTGAAGGCATGGTTCTGGTAGACATGGCGGCGCGAATGGATTCGGGAGTACGCGTGTTTACGCTGGACACCGGACGGCTGCCGGAGGAAACCCACCAGATGATCGACACCGTGCGCGAGCGATACGGCGTACGCGTGGAGGTGGTGTATCCGGACGCGGGCGAGGTGGAACGGATGACGACGCTACATGGCGTGAACCTGTTCTATCGCGACCCGAATTTGCGGAAACTGTGCTGCCAGGTGCGCAAGGTGCGCCCCCTGGACCGCAAACTGAAGGAGTTGAGCGCGTGGGCAGTAGGACTGCGGCGCGAACAGTCGGAGGAGCGGGCGGCAACGGCGAAAGTGGAGATGGTGGGCGAGCGGCTGAAGTTGAGTCCGCTGGCGGACTGGACGGCGGTGCAGGTGGAGGAATACCTGACGGAGCACCAGGTTCCGCGTCACCCGCTGTATGCCCGGGGATACCCGAGTATCGGCTGCGCTCCGTGCACGCGGCCGGTGCAGCCGGGTGAGCCGGAGCGGGCCGGACGGTGGTGGTGGGAAGAGAACATGTCGAAGGAGTGTGGCCTGCATGTCACACCCGAGGGCAAGGTGCGGCAGGCTCTGGACGTGCTCTTGGACGATATACTGAAGCCTTGATCGACCTGCACGTCCACACAACAGCTTCCGACGGAACGGCAACGCCCACCGCGGTGATTCAGGAAGCCAGATCCATTGGGCTCGACGCCATCTCGATCACCGATCACGATACGTTCGACGCCTATGAAGAAGCGGTTCCCGCGGCGCGCGAAGCCGGGCTGCAACTGATCTGGGGAATCGAGATATCGACGAAGCTGGTGCAGCCCGGCAAGACTTTCGGGAAGACGGTTCACCTGTTGGGCTACTTCCCGAAAGGCCCCGCGCCCGAGTTTCTGGAATGGATCAAGGAGCAACAGCAGGCGAGGCACGAACGCAATGTCCAGCTTTGCGGGCGGCTGCGCCAGTTTGATATCGACATCACGATGGACGAGGTGAAGGCGCTGGGGCGCAACATGGCGGGGCGTCCGCACTTCGCCAAGCTGATGGTGCAGAAGGGCTACGTGGAGACGATCCAGGAGGCGTTCGACAAGTATCTGGACGAGCGCGGGCAGGCGTACGTGGAAAAGCACGACCCAACGCTGGCCGAAGGCATCAGGCACATTCGGGATTCCGGGGGCGTCTCGTCACTGGCGCATCCGGTACGGTTGAACAAGGTGGGAACGCAGGAAGAAGACCTGATCCGGCAGATGGCAAAGATGGGGATGCACGCGATTGAGGCCTATCATTGCGACCACACCGAACGGCATCAGGAGCGGTACCAATTGATGGCGCGCCGCTACGATCTGACCGTGACGGGCGGATCGGACTATCACGGGGATCTGAAGCCGGAAGTGAAGCTGGGTACGGGCCGCAACAACAACGTCGTGGTGCCCAACAAGGTGCTGGACCGCCTGCGGGCGCTGGCGCGCTAGCCGAGGCTTCCGGGGAGGCGGTTTTGCCCGTTCCGGGTTTGTGTGATAACTTGGCGGATTCCCCTTATGAAACCGCATCGCATCTTGAGCCTGATGGCGCTGGCCTTGTCGCTGGCGGCGCAGCCTGTTCCGAAGAACAAAGAAGAGGTGGCGCGCCCGGGCGGGCGGCTGCCTGGGGGTCCGAAGGTCGCACTGGTCAAGGTAGCGGACGGCTTTAACGATCCCACGAACGTCGCGTCGCCCAGCGACGGTACGGGGCGGTTGTTCGTTGTCGAGCGCGTGGGCCGCGTCAAGATTGTCAACAAAGACGGTTCAGTGAACAAAGAGCCGTTTCTGGACCTGACGAAGATCAACCCGTTGGGTAGCGACGTTCAGACGGGATTCGTGGAGCAGGGACTGTACTCGCTGGCTTTCCACCCGAAGTTCCGCCAGAACGGCTATTTCTACGTCCACTACGCGTCGCTGCCATTCAACGGCGATGGCGTGATCGTCCGGTTCCAGGTGGATCCGGCGAGCCCGAACGCGATGACGCCGGAACGGACCAATAAGACGGCCAAGGTGCTGATGCGGATCGCGCAGCCCTATTACAACCACAATGGTGGGCAGATCGAGTTCGGACCGGATGGATACCTGTACATCGGTTCGGGTGACGGCGGCTGGGAAGGCGACCCATACGAGGCCGGTCAGGACTTGGGCACACTGCTGGGCAAGATGCTGCGAATCGACGTGAACACGGAGGATAACGACAAGATTCCGTACAAGATCCCGGCCAGCAATCCCTTCGCGACAGCTCGCGACGAGAGGCTGATGCAACTCTTCGGGATTACGGAAGTAGACTTCGCGAAGATCAAGACGCGGGTGCGGCCGGAGATCTGGGCCTACGGGATGCGCAATCCGTACGAATTCTCCTTCGACCCGAAGAACGGGAACCTGTTCATCGCCGATGTGGGACAGAACCACTGGGAAGAGATTCACTACCAACCGGCGAATTCGAAGGGCGGCGAGAACTACGGGTGGAACAAGATGCAAGGTTCGTGGTGCCACCCGACTCTGTCGCCCAGCCAACAGTGTTCGAGTTTCGGTGTCCTACCCGCGGGCGAATATCCGCACGAGGTTCCGTTCCCGGGTGCACCGCCGCTGCGGACCGGGCACGGCTGCTCGATTGAAGGCCTGGGCGTGGCCAATTATGGCGGGATGAACGGGGTTTACCTGGTGGGCGACTGGTGCACGGGGCGGCTGTTCGGGTTAGGGTATGACGGAAAGCGCTGGCAACTCGAGGAAATGCTGCACACGAACTTGCAATTCACGGCCGGGGGCAACGGCGAGGATGGGTATGTGTACGCCGTGAACTGCAACTGCTTCTACACGGCCGACCGCGGACCGATGGGCAACCCTCCCGGCGCGCTGTGGCGGATTGTACCGGCCAGCGAAGTGAAGCCGGGTCAGGAAACGGCGTTGACCGTGCAGCAGATTTCGCAAGCGACGGGCGGCGCCACCACCGGGGCCCCGGCGTTCCGCCATCCGCTGACGAACCAGCCGGTGAAGTTGGATAAGTACCCCAACGAGACCGTGACGGCCAAGGTGCTCCAATTCCACAAGACCGGGAAAAACCCGTATAGCGGTGATAAGGAAGCGCAGGCGCAGGGGCGCGCCGCCTACGACCAGTGGTGCGCGGCGTGCCACCTGGCGGATGGGACGGGGCGCATCGGTTCGAATCTGACCGACGCTCAGGTAACTTACCCGCGCGTGGCCAACGACATTGGCATGTTTGAAGTGGTCTACGCGGGAGCATCCGGCGCCATGCAGGCGTTCGGCGCACGGCTGACGCAGGACGAAATCCTGCGGCTGATGGCCTTCATGGAGACGCTGAAGAAGCGTTAACTAATCCTACGGCAGGCTTACAGCGCAGCCCAGCGGCTTAACCAGTCTCGAGACGGCTTCGGGTTGGGTGGGTTGGCGAACTGAACGCCAAAATCCACTACCCTGCTGTCCAGCGCCAATTCCCATGCCGGCACCGCGAAGTTCGCTTCGAGGTAACGGCCGGCGAAGTGAAGCCCAACGGCGAGTCCGGTTTCGATATCGATGACAGCAGAGCCCGAGTTGCCGCCGAGCGTCGAGCAGTCGTGGGCGAGCGCCTCGACGGTGTTGTTGAAGGACACGATTTGGCGGCTGGCCATGAGGCGCCCGGGCTGGAGCCGCTTTTTCTCAAAGACACGGAAAATACGCTTTTGCAGATCGATGTCGTTGCGCGGATCGAGCGCCGGGTAGCCAATGGCGGCCACTAGGCGGCCCACCGGTTGCGGCACTTCCGAGCCTGCCAGGAGAAGCGGTCTGCGGCTGGCGGGCAAGCCCTCGACGCGCAGCAGGGCGGCATCCCAGTGGGGATGGATCAAGAGCGTCTCCTTGATCTTGACGAGCACTTCGGATGTGCTGCCGATTTCCTGCTTGAGGTCGATTTCAGGTTGAAGTCCGCTCTTGAAGCGTAGGTTTTTCACGCCCAGGCCGTCGGTGAAAATCTCGGCCACGTGACGGTTGGTGAGCAGGACATCTTTACCTACGAGAAAGGCCGTGCCCGCGTAAGGGTAAGGAATGCCGGGCGCGTCGACCCGGCCAATCCCGCGGATGATTTGTTTGAGCGCGGTCCGGCGGTTATTGAGTTCCGTCCAGGGATTGGGCAGCGGAGCAAAGGTGTCGTCCTTGATATCGAAAACCGGGCGCAACTTGGGCAGGACGATGGCTTCGAGGGCATCTTCGAGGTGAGGCGGGACCTCCTGGCCGCGCTCGATCCGCTCGACTGCCTCTTCGGCTGGATCGGCGAGCGCGGATTCCAGCGCGGATTCAGGCCCGGGCGTCCATCCCTCTTTCGCGAGCAATTGCCGGACGTGGTCCAGCAGTAGGGTGTTCATACTCAAAGCCCCCGTGTGAAATCGATCTGTTCCGCCCACTCCGGATGGTCGATGAGCGGGTTACGGTTACCCTGCTTCTGTTGAATCGTGCGGTTGCGGTGATGTTCGTAGAGCGTGACCGGATGGTCGTTGTGCCAGGCGAGCAGCGTGGACAGACGTTCGGTTGTATAGGTGCGCGCGCCTGCTTCGAAGGCTTTCGGGTAGCGCAAAAAAAAGTAGAGGGTCGCGCGGGCCACGGCGCCCTTGCCGCCACGGGGCTCAAAGCGGTTTTCCGCGCCTTCCAGACGGCCGCAATCCTGCATGACCTTTTCTTCAAAATCAGGGAAATCAAAATAAGGAATGTTCCCGCGGAAGCCGTTGCACTTCTGCTCACACGCGAACAGATGGTGCAGGTCGCCCTTCATGGGTTCTCGTTTCTTGAACCACGACTGGGGCACGACGTGTTCGCAGTTGAGGGAGAAGTTTGCCTCGAGGGCGGACACCGCTTCCAACATCGCCTCTTCAGTAGCAAACGACTCCTGCGCCTTCATCGCGCTCACGGCCTGCTCCATAGCCTGCTCCATGGCGGCATCGGCGCGGATGACGGCTTCGACGTCCATCGAAGCGCCGGAGTAGATGCTGACCAACTCTCCGTTGGGATGCAGGTCGATCAAAGGATAGAGGTGCTGGGAGGGTGCATAGTTCCTGGGGCTGGTGTGGGTGGCTTTCAGAAGCCTGGCGAGCGCGTCGAATCGAGCCTGGGACGAAAGCTCATCCGGGACGGTGGCGTAGTACGCCTCCCTGTCGCGCAGGTCGGCCTCTTCGTCGTAGTAAGCCGAAGGGTCCTCCTGAATCGCTTTGCGCGTCCTGCGCACTTCGTCGACGGGATTGGCGACGGCGGCGGGAATCGCAACCGAAGCCGTAATCGTCTGGGGGCTGGCGCCGCCCACGCGCACCGTGATCTCGATAGGGATGACCCAGGTGGCTGCTTCACCTTGCTTGTGGTCCGTCATGGCTCCGGATTGTATCATTTGAGTTTCGAAAGGAATGTGAGTTTGACAAGAATTCTGTTACAGCACGGCACGATTTACGACGGTTCGGGGGCGAGCGGCTTCGCGGGCTCGGTCTTGATCGAGGACGACCGGATTACCGCCGTCAATCCGGAAAACCCACCGGCGGACGCCGAAATCGTGGACTGCACGAGCTTGGCGATCGCGCCGGGGTTCATTGATGCGCACAGCCACTCCGATTTGCAGGTATTGGAAGACCGGCCGGAGAAAGCGCTGCAAGGGGTAACGTCGGAAGTGGTGGGCAACTGCGGATTCTCGCCGTATCCACAGGTGGCCGCGCATCACCGGGAACTGCACGAGTTCGCCAATGGAATCTTTTGCGGGGCCGAAGCTTGGGGTTGGACGAACGCCGCGGACTATCTGGCGGATGCTGCCCGGCAGACGCGGTATGTGAACGTCGCCTCGCTCACCGGCCACGGAAGCCTGCGCGTGGCCGTGGCGGGGCACCGGCTGGGTCCGCTGACGGCCGCGGAAAGGGACACTTCGGAGGGTTTGTTGGACGATGCACTCGCCGGGGGCTCAGTCGGTTTCTCGACGGGGTTGATGTACGCGCCGGGCGACAGCGCTCCGTCTGAGGAACTGGTGCGGTTGTGCCGGATCGTGGCCCGTCGCGGCAAGGTGTATTCGACGCACATGCGCAGCTACACATGGGGATTAGTGCAGGCGGTGGAGGAGCAGATCAAACTGGCGCGGGCGGCTGGATGCCGTTTGCAGATCTCGCATTTCCAGGCCGCGGGCGCCCGCAACTGGCCGTTGCAGGCGCAAGCTTTGGAGTTGGTGGACAAGGCGCGCGCCGAAGGATTGGATGTCGCCTTCGACTGCTATCCGTATGTAGCCGGCAGCACGGTGATGACGCAGTTGCTGCC
>JAEUQD010000125.1 GCA_016789925.1 Bryobacterales bacterium
CGCCGCGCAGCTTCGGGTCCGTAGGCGGAGATCAGTAGTTTACGCGCATAGTCAATGCCGCCCTGGGCCACATATTCCTGCGCCACCGACATCTGGTAGGCCTCTTCCAATACGGCTTCGGCCAGTTCGGGCGGTACCGTAGACGTGCGTGCAATTTCGCGGCTCAGTTTGGAGGCTTCGTCTTCGGTCAGGCGGCTGAGTACTTCAGAAGCCGCATGATCGCCGACGACAACCATCAGCACCGCGGCTTTCTTGATGCCCGGCATCATCGAGGTCGGCTTTTCGGCATTCGTGATCATGGCGGCCTATTCACCCATCTATCGGCGGATCGCGCCTTATCCTTCACTATCGGAAAGCCACGTTCGCACCAATTGCGCCACTGCCTCGGGGTTCTTGCGCGTCTCCTCGGATAAATGCTTCACGAGTACCGCCGCTTTCGTCGTTGTACTGGACGGTAACTTGGCGCTTGCTGCCAGTTCACTCAGGATTTCCTGCTCCTGGAGCGCCTTCTTCCGATGCTTCTTGCTCAGTTCCGCTTGGAATTGCGACTCGACAGAACTGTTGTCGGAGCCGGCCGGCAGGGCTGGAGCCTCACCGCCTGGGCCTCCGTCGAGTTCGGGAACGGGAACTGCCATCATCCTCGTCCTCTTTTTCTTGGAGGAACGGACGCGGAAGAAGAAGAACAGGACGATAAGCAACAGGAGCAATCCCGCACCGGCCGCGACCAGGATGGTTGTCTTTCCCCCCTTCCGAAGCAATTCGAGCAGAGGCCCGATCGGGTTGGCAGGACTGCTGGCCGGAGGCGCCGCCACCGGCGGGGACGGATTCTCATGGCTGAGCGTCGACTCAAAGGGCAGCGCCTCCACGATTAACTGGTCGCCCCGGTCGGCCTGAAGCCCAACTACGCCCGCCACCAGGTCCCGCGTTGCCTTGATTCGCTCGGGTGAGGGCGGCTGGACCACGCGCCGCACCTTAGCGCCGGAACCCTCATAGCGCACGGAATGATCCAACAAAACTGATACGGAAAGCCGCTTCACGTTCCCTTGCGGCATATGCGTCCGCTTGACCAGTCGGCTGGACTGGTAAGTGATGTTCTCCGTGCGGCGGGCCACCGTCTGTCCGGAGGTGCCCGGGCGGGACGTCGGCCGGGGCAGGTTGGAGGCCGTGCCGGGAACACCGGACGGCTGTGCCGCACCGGCAACATCTTCAGCCCTTTGTGAACTGGCCATTACAGACCGGCTTGGGTCAAAGGATTCTTCGCTCTGATCGGTGGTGGCCAGGTCACAGTCCACTGACACGGCGGCGCGGAAGCGCTCAGCCCCAAGCAGGGGCTCCAGCGTATTGTTCACTTTCGCCAGCAGATCCCGTTCGATCTTGTTCTTGTACTCGAACAGGAGGTCGTTGAGGGCCGAATCCGAGCCGGGATCGGCGGGCTTGGGCCTTGTCAGCAGGTTGCCATGATCGTCCAGCACCGAAACCATTTCGGGCGCCAGTCCCTCGACGGCGCTGGAGACCATGTGAGTGATCGCCTTCACATTTTGCGCGGACAGCGTTACTTGGGGACGAAGGCGCAGCAGGACGCTCGCTTTGGCCGGACGTCGCTGGTCGAGGAACACGGAATCCTTGGGAGGCGTGATGTGAATCCGGGTGTTTTCCACCGCGGCGATGGACATCACGGTCCGCTCGAGTTCTCCCTCGAGGGCGCGGTGAAAGTTGACCTGTTCAGCGAACTCGGTCGTTCCGAAGTTGCTCCGGTCAAACAGTTCGAACCCGATGCGGCCTTTTTTCGGAATGCCGGCGTCTGCCATTTGAAGGCGGACTTCAGCCAGCCTGTCCGACCCGACCCGAACCGTCGAGCCGTCGCTGGATAGCCGGAATTCGGTTCCGCTTTCCTTCAACTTGGCAACGACCGCGGCCGCATCTTCGCCGGCCAGACCCGCGTACAGCGTCACGTAATTGCGCTCGCGCTGCCATTGCAGGAACGCAAACAGAGCTAGAAGAACGCCGGGGGCTGCCAGCCCAAGGAGGATCTTCTGGCGGAGCGGGAGTGAGGTAATCAGCCTTCGAAGCTGGTCCATAGCGCGTTATGTCTCCGCCTGCTAAAGCTGCATGCGCATCACTTCCTGGTATGCCTGGACAGCCTTATTCTTGACTTGAAGAAAGAGCTCAAAAGCGAGTTCCGCGCGCTGGGTAGCCATTGCGACCGAGTGAATCTCCTCCTGCTCGCCGCTCAAGAATCGTTCCACGGTCTGCTCCGCATTCACTCGGAAGTCTTCCACGCGGCCCACGGCCTCGGCGAAAATCTCGCCAAAAGCGCCTGTTCCTCCACCCTGGGTAGGTGCCGCCGACGGCAGAGTGACCGGAGAGACCAATCCAGGAGGCGAGATCTTGAAAGAGGGGTCAATCATAAGCAATCACCTACTTCAAAAGGTCCAGCGAGCGGAAGATCATGTCTTTCGCGGCCTGCATGGCACTCACGTTGGCCTGGAACTGGCGGGAGGCGTTCATGAGGTCGATCATGTCTTCAGCCGGATTGATCCGCGGAAAGGCGACGTAGCCGGTGGCATCCGCGTCGGGGTGGCCCGGCAGGTACCGCCGCTCGGGCTCTCGCGTGTCGGTGATGATTTCACTCACCTCCACGCCCACGGCATGGGGAGATAGCTCCTGTTGAAACAAAGCGCCAAACGGGGTCACCTGGGAGGCTGTCGTGAAAACCACATCTTTGCGGCGATAGGGACCCCCTTCAGGCGTTCGAGTGGTCTCCGCGTTCGCCATGTTCTCGACGAGCAGTTCCGAGCGTGCGCGCTGCGCGGACATCCCGCTGGCACTGACGGACAAAACGTTGAACAGACTCATCCGTTACGGCCCTCCTGGATTGCGGATCGCGTCATTCGTAATTGGGACTTCCACATCGTCGAGGCGAGATTGAACCGTATGGCGTTTTCCGCCAACAACCGCGACTCGCGGTCAAGGGAAACATTATTGCCGTCGTTGCCGGCTTTCAGGCCCGGAACCTCGACAACGTTCAAATTGGAACCCGAAATGGCACTTTGAAATTCGAATTGGAAATCAAGGTCCTTGGCCTTATAGCCCGGCGTGCCGGCGTTGGCGATATTTGCAGCAACGAGTTTCTGGCGTGTACTCACCAGATCCATGTAGCGTTCCAGGGAATCGGCAATCGGATTCAGCATGCTCACGGACTCCCTGCTTGCATGCCGAATGCCACGCGGGGATAAGGATATGTCAGGGAATTGAGCAGTGAACCGCAGGCAAAATCATGCCACGCGGCGAAAAACTGGCGCCAGTACGAGTTCTGGCGCTAGTCCCAATCGATCTCTTTGCGCCGGGGCTTCATATCCGGATCCGATTTTGCCTGCTTGAACAACTCATCGAACTTCTTGGAAAGAACATCCTGGCGATTCTTTTCGTCTTCGAAGGACTTCTGGAATTTCTCATCCCGGCGCGCGGCCTCCTGCTTGAGCTGCGAAACGGCAGTCCGGAGGTCTTCGATCGGTGCCGGCTTTTCCTTTTCCTTATGAAGAATTACCGTCGCGGTGAGCGGATCGATCTTCAGCGTAGCGTCGCAGCAGGGGCACTGGACTTCGATCAGCCGACTTTCCTTCTTCATATTCAGGATGGTAACGCAGAGGCGGGAGAGGGTAAAGCCGCGGAAATTTCCCTGGATACTAAGGTGCAAGCCCAGGGCGGTACTAATGGCGATTGGCGTGCACAGCTGAGTGTTGACCCGAATTGTGATGGTCCGATGAACCCCGTAACTTGGAGATTGGAGCAGGAATGCTGCGCGCGGTCATAGTCTCTCCCGACACCGAATTGGCGACCCGTCTTGAAGAGGTGGTCGCCCGAACCGGCCGAATTGGGCTTGTTAAGTCGACCGACCGGTACCTTGTGAGCCACGAGCTTGAGCGTTTCTTGCGGGCGAACGCCCCGCAAGTCGTGTTTCTGGGAATTCAGCACCTCAGTCGGGCGCTGGAAACCTACCATGCCATCGAACAGGTAATTCCGGGCGCTCAAGTCGTAGCCATCGACCGGAGTTGCGAACCGGCGGTTCTCCTCGACCTGATGCATATCGGCATCCGTGAGTTCCTGGCTTACCCTTTCGACGTCACCAGTTTCTCGGCGGCGATGGGACGCTTGGAAGAAACTTTGGAGAAGCGGCCAGCGCGCATCGACATCTGCGACAACGTCTTCAGCTTCCTCCCGTCGAAAGCTGGAGCGGGCACCTCGACCATCGCCCTCAACACGGCGGTGGCCCTGTCCCACATGCCTGACACCAAAACACTTCTCGTTGACCTCGATTTGAACTCCGGCCTGCTGGGCTTCATGTTGCGCCTGGACTCCAGCTACACGATCTACGAAGCGGCGGAGCACGCCATCAAATTGGACGAGCATCTTTGGCCGCAACTGGTGAATAGCGTTCGTAGTCTGGATGTGTTGCCTGCTGGCCGGCTCGACCCGCAATCGCGCGTCGATCCGGTGCAGATTCGCCAACTGATCAACTTCGCACGACGGTTCTACAAGGCCATCTGCATTGACCTGAGCGGCAACATGGAGAAATACTCCCTCGAGGTCATGCACGAATCCAAGCGGATTTTCGTCGTGGTAACCCCTGAAATTCCGACGTTGCATCTGGCTAGGCAAAAACTGAGGTTGATCCAGGACCTGGACTTGGGTAGCCGCGTCTCTGTGCTCCTCAACCGGGCCCAAAAGCGGCCGATGATCACCACGTCCCAGATTGAAGACCTGCTGGGCGTGCCGGTATGTCAGGGCTTTCCCAATGACTACCGGGGTGTCCACGATGCGGTCACGCTTGGCCGCGAGGTGGCTGCGACTTCTGAACTGGGCAAGGGCTTTGTGCAACTTGCTAAGACGCTGATGGAACAACCCCAGGCGCTCCACCCGAAAGCCAGCAAACGCCGGTTCCTGGAATTCTTCAGCATACTGCCGCGGTATTCCTGGTCGGCCGAAAAATAGTCGAGCCCGGGGGATTGGTCCGGCCGGGTGCTATTCTGAACCCAAGGGGCTCCCTAATGTCTTATGGTTCCTATGGCGGCCGCTACGTCTCGGGCTTTGATCGACGCGCCAATTTCCCGTTGGGCGTCAAGTGGCTTCTGATTGTTAACATCGCTCTGTTCGTCGCCTACTTCTTTGCCGCGAACTCGGGTTATCAATCCATTTTTTGGCCATTTGGACTGACGCCCCGCTGGGTCGTGGAAGGGCTGGCCCTCTGGCAATTGGTCAGCTACATGTTCCTGCACGATCCCTACGGATTCACGCACATCCTCTTCAATATGTTGGCGTTGTGGATGTTCGGCAAGGACCTGGAACTGGCTTGGGGAACCAAACGCTTTCTTCAGTACTATTTCGTGTGCGGAATTGGAGCCGGTCTTTGCGCCGTGCTGCTGAATGCCCTCTTCGGCAACATGGACAGCCGGACCATCGGCGCTTCGGGGGCTATCTACGGGCTGTTGCTGGCGTTCGGAATGATGTATCCCGATACAACCGTTCTGTTCAGCTTCCTGTTTCCGATCAAGGCCAAGTATTTCGTGATGATCATCGGGGCGATCGCGTTTCTGAGTACGTTCGGTTCCCCGGCTACCGGCGGTGGTGTCAGTCACGTCGCTCATCTTGGTGGAATGATTTGGGGCTACTTGTACTTGAAGTCCGGCTATCTCAAGCTGGATTGGATTGGCGGGATCCAGCGTCGCTACCAGCAGTGGAAAATAGACCGCGCCAAGCGAAAGTTCCAAGTCTACCTCCGCAAGCGCGACTCCGGTTCCGATCGAAACCGGTTTGTCCACTAGCCCGTCCCTTTCTGTGACCTGTCTGGCAGGCGCGCGGGAGTCTGCATTACGGACAGGTGATATAGTTTGGGGCAGGGGCGCATTTCATGAAAGTCACTCGTTTGATTTTTGTTGCCACGTGCTGGCTGGTTTCCACCTTTCTATTCCTGAGCATGGCCCAGCAGGGACCCAATCGCTCTTCGGAAACGGTGGCACGGCCCAAAAAGAAAGATCAGCCTCGGGAGGCAGACGCTCCACCCGCCGCCGAACCTGGTTCCACGGACAAGGTTCCTTCCAAGTTCGGCAAGAAAGACCGTCCGCAGCTACCCGAAGGCCTGCCCACTTTTCGAAGCGACGTCACCACCGTATCCGTTGACGTTGCGGTCTTGGATAACAAAGGCCGGTTCATCCCGAACATCCCGCGCGGCAACTTCCGAGTGTTGGAAGATGCCACACCACAGCAATTGACGAATTTCAGCATGGGCGAAGCCCCAATGACCATTTGCATGGTGATCGAGTTCAGCAATCTCTTTCAGCAGTATTGGTCGTATGGCTGGTATCAGACCCTGACTGCCTCGTACGGTTTCTTGCAGACTCTGAAACCCGAAGACCATGTCGCCGTCGTGGCCTACGATCTACGGCCTGAGATTCTGTCCGATTTTTCAACGGACAAACGGGCCGCTTACGAAGCCATGCAGCGGTTGCGGATTGCGGCTTACTCCGAATCGAATCTCTACGATGCGTTGGTCGATACGGCGGAACGCATGTCGGAAATCGAAGGTCGCAAAGCGATTCTGCTGCTCGCCTCCGGAATCGACACCTTCAGCAAACTCACCTTCGACAAGACCCGCCGGGCCCTCCAAACCGCAGGCGTCCCGATTTACTCGGTGGGGATGTTGCAGTACATCCGCGAGCTATACGATGCCCGAGGCTGGATGGGGCCAATCCAGCGACTCGATTTCCTGCAAGCGGACAACCAGTTGCGCACGTTCAGCAAAGAGACCGGCGGCCAATCCTGGTTTCCGCGGTTTGAAGGTGAGTTTCCCGGCATCTTTGCTCAGGTCTCCCAGTCGTTGCGCAATCAATACACGCTCGCTTATCAGCCCAGCAACCAGGTCAAGGACGGGAAGTTCCGCAAGATCAAGGTGGAACTGGTAAACCCGGCCAACGGGGAGCCACTGCGCATCGTCGACGAAAAGGGCAAGCCAATCAAGTACCAGATTCTTGCAAAGAACGGCTATACCGCTCCCCGTGAAGTGGAGTAGGGCCGCATCTTAAGGCAGCAACCGGACCCAGCCAGAACGGGAGCGTCTGGAAATGCAATTTGAGTTTGCCACGGCCGGTCGAATCCTGTTTGGACTTGGGGTCAGCAGCCAGGCGCCGAAGGTCGTGGCCGAGTTCGGTGCTCGGGCGCTGGTGGTTACCGGCGGTTCTCCCGCGCGGAGTGGGATCGTCCTCGAGAGCGCCGAACAGTTCATCGTCGGGTCCGAGCCCACTGTCGCCATGGCGGAAGCCGGAGCGCAACTGGCGCGCGAAACGGGCTGCGATGTCATCGTAGGCATTG
This sequence comes from Bryobacterales bacterium, assembly GCA_016789925.1. Lineage (GTDB taxonomy): Bacteria > Acidobacteriota > Terriglobia > Bryobacterales > Bryobacteraceae > JADLDI01. The sequence goes on from JAEUQD010000125.1 coordinate 7,366, forward strand.
GGTCGGCAGTGTCCTGGATGCGGCCAAAGCGATTGCGGCATTGGCCGCGAATCCGGGCCCGGCTCTGAACTACCTCGAAGTGATTGGTCAAGGTCAGCCCCTGCTCCACGCGGCACTGCCGCTCGTTGTGATACCGACGACAGCGGGGACCGGGTCGGAGGTCACGCGGAACGCGGTGCTCGCCGCCCCGGAGTTCGGCCTGAAAGTCAGTCTGCGGAGTCCGTCGATGCTCCCGAAAGTGGCCCTCGTGGATCCGGCGCTGGCGGTCAGCCTTCCGCCCGCCACCACTGCGGCGACAGGTCTGGATGCGCTAACGCAGTTGATCGAACCTTATGTATCGGCCAGGGCAACGCCGTTGACCGATGCGCTGTGCCGCGACGGGATTCCGCGGATTGTGGCAGCGCTACCCCGTGTCTTTGAAAATCCCGCTGACCTGGAGGGCCGTGCGCAGATGTCCTTGGGTGCCTTGCTCAGCGGGATGGCACTGGCGAATGCCGGATTGGGAGCCGTCCACGGATTTGCCGCCGTCCTGGGCGGGCGGTTCCCGGCTCCCCACGGCGCCTTGTGTGCGGCCCTGCTACCGGCAGTGCTCCGGGGAAATGTCCGGGCGCTCCGCGACCGCGCCCCGGCCGGCATCGCTCTGGAACGCTACCGGGACGTCGCTCGGTGGATCGGTGCGGAGTCGAATGTCACGGCGGATTCCGCGGCGGATGCCGCCGAGAGGCTGGTCACCCAGTTGCGGATTCCCCGGCTCTCCCGATGGGGCGTGAGCCCGGCCGATGTGGCCGAAGTAGCGCGAAATGCCCAGCAGGCCAGCAGCATGAAGGCGAATCCCATAAAACTCGCCAGCTCTGAACTGGAGCAAATCCTGATGGCCGCGCTCTGAGACAATCGGATTCGAGCATGGTTCCCAACTCCGCGTCCATCGTCCCTCGCAGTGGCATCCGCGTGGAAGACGTTGCATGGCTGACGCTGATCGCGGCGCTGGGCTTCACAGGCCCGCAGACCAACAACGCTGAACTGCAATTGCTCGGGCTCTTAGCCGTATTCCAGGTCGTGGAACCGCGCGTCGCGTGGTTTCAGACTGCCCGCGGAGCAATTGCGGGAATCCTGCTGAAGTTGCTGCTGGCGTACCTGCTGATCGGCGTCACCGGAGGAGTCACCAGCAGCTACTATCTGATCCTCATGGTTCCCGTCGTGGCGGCGGCGACAACCCTGGGGGCCCTGGGCACTTTCGCCGTGGCCGTTGTGGCCGGCGGGTCCTATCTGTCGTTCCTGGCTTTTATCGACTGGGAGCGCTATTCGATTCCACCCAGCGAATCGCGGGAACTGGGCTTGCGCGTCTTGTTGTTCGGACTTCTGGCCCTTCTCATGCACCAACTGGCCGCGGCCTCCCGGCGCCAGGCCGCTCAGTATGCCGCCGCGGCCCAGGAATTGGCGGAAGCCAACCGCCACCTGCGCGAAGCCGAAGCGGCGGTGAGACGGTCGGAACGCCTGGCGGCGCTGGGGCAACTGACCGCCGGACTCGCCCATGAGTTGCGAAATCCGTTAGGAACGATGAAAGCGTCGGCGGAGGTGCTCCTGAAGCAGTGGGAAACGCAGCCGGAAGTGGCCCGCGAAATGGCCGGCTACATCCGCGACGAAGTGGATCGCACGGACTCATTAATCACGCGGTTCCTCGACTTTGCGCGGCCGCTTGAACCGAAACTCGCGCCCGCGGACGTCAACGCGGTACTCGATCTCGCCCTGGCGCAGATCCAACGGCGAATTCCCCCGCCGCCTGTTTCCTTTGTGAGGAATTACTCACCGGATGTAGGAACGACGATGATGGACGCGGAACTGATGGAACGGGTGTTTGGCAATCTGCTGGCCAATGCGGTCGACGCCTCGCCGCCGGGGGCAACCATCACGCTCAAGACGCGTCCCGCCCTCCGCGGAGTCGAAGTCGCCGTAATCGACCGCGGCATCGGAATCGAGAAATCTCAGATGGAGAGCATCTTCAATCCTTTTTTTACCACCAAGCCCAACGGTGTCGGTCTGGGGCTCGCAATCGTCTCAAAAATCGTCGACGGGCATAGGGGCAAGCTGGAGGTGGAGAGTGAGCCCCGGCAGGGCAGCGTCTTCCGCGTTTGGCTGCCCGCGGGGAACGCCGAATGAAGCCCCGGATTCTGATTATCGAAGACGAAGAGCGGCTGCGCAGGGTCATCGAGGTTCAACTCAGGTCCGCCGGCTATGAGGTCGACCAGTCGCCGACTGCGGAACTCGGGCTCCCCCTCGCTGATCGCGTCGACCTCATCTTGACCGACCTCCGGTTGCCCGGCAAGGACGGCTTGACCCTCCTCAAGGAGTTGCGGCAGCGGCGGCTGCCCGTCCCGGTCGTCGTCATGACGGCATTCAGTTCGGTCGAAACCGCCGTCGAGGCGATGAAAGCCGGTGCCCAGGACTTCCTGCCCAAACCGTTCTCGATCGACCATCTGCTGACCGTCGTCGAGAAGGCCCTGGAAGTTCGGGCCTTGCGGGACGCCAACCAGGCTCTGCGGGAACAACTGGGGGACCGCTACGACATCACGAATATTGTGGGCGGGAGCGATTCGATGCGCGGCATCCTGTCGACTGTCCACCGCGTCGCCCCAACCCGGGCCACCGTCCTGCTGGTCGGTGAAAGCGGTACCGGTAAGGACCTCATCGCGCGGGCCCTCCATTATCACTCCACTCGCCGTGACAAACCTTTCGTCAAGATCAACTGCACGGCGATCCCCGAACCGCTCATGGAAAGCGAGTTGTTTGGCTACGAGAAGGGAGCGTTCACGGGCGCCAATTCGTCCAAGCCAGGCAAATTCGAGCAGGCCGATGGGGGGACGGTCTTCCTGGATGAGATCGGCGATGTGCCGATGGGCGTCCAGGTGAAGCTGTTGCGCATCCTCCAGGAACGGGCCTTCGAACGCCTCGGCAGTAATCGAACACGCCAGATCGACGTCCGGGTCATCGCGGCGACCAACGTAGATTTGCGGAAGGCCCTCGAGAACGGCACTTTCCGCGAGGATCTGTTCTACCGGCTGAACGTCATGCCCATCGAACTGCCTCCGCTGCGCGAACGGAAACTGGACATTCCGAACCTCGTGCAGCGGTTCATCGCCAAATTCAGCCGCGAACTGGGAGTGCCGGTTGATTCCGTGAGCGACGAGGCGCTCGACGTGCTCGTGAATTACCGCTGGCCAGGTAACGTTCGCCAATTGGAAAACGTGATTGAGCGGAGCGTTCTGCTGTGTTCCGGCACCCGGTTGGAGGCCGACGATATTCGCTTGGACACTCTCACGGAACGAAAGCCGATCCCCGAAGGCCATTTCCTTCCCGAGGGTCTGACGCTCGACGAGTATGAACAGGCTATCCTTCGGGAGGCGCTCCGGAGAGCCGGCGGGAACAAATCACAAGCCGCCCGGATGCTTGGACTTACACGGAATGCCTTGCGCTACCGGCTGACCCAAATGGGCATGGAAGCCTAGATTTTCCGCCCTGATATGGTAAACTAACGGTTTCGGCCAGGTAGCTCAGTCGGTAGAGCGCAGCCCTGAAAAGGCTGGCGTCGGCGGTTCGATTCCGTCCCTGGCCACCATCTCAAAACAAAGCACTTACATCAAAATCCAGCAGTTCGAAAATTACTCGAAATTTCGAACTGCGTCCCAACTGCGTCCAAGCTCTGTCCAAATCTAAAAAGACACGACGGGAGGCTGTTCCGAAGGCCCTCTCCGGTCTTGCGGTAGTCGTGGGGGGATGTTGACGTTCTGAACCAGGAACACCTGACCGGGACAGGCGCTTACATTTACGTTTTTGTTTTCGAGTGTAACGGTGGATCACTTAGCAAGGTTTTCGAGGCATCCGGAGAAGGCGTCAAACTGGAACGAACAACAGCTGAGGGTATCGACATTTCGGTCGGCGTCTGGGGCAGTGGAGACGCGCACTGCTGCCCCTCGCGAGTGGTGGACGTGCATTATGCCTGGTCGCCTCAGAAGCATCAGTTCATCCGGAAGGAGTCGAATACCGAAGTGTCGTGGCTGCCGTAGGCTGTAATTCGGACCTATGCTGCGCTCGATTTCAGCTCCTCGCGGATGATCCGCCTGAGCGTATCCTCAAACCGCGGCGATTTACCTTCGAGGTATTCTCGAAGCGCCGCGTTGATGAGCGTTTGATATCCGGTGCCGCCGCCAGACGCTTCCGCCATTTGGAAGAAGCGGTCCACGATATCCTGATCCAGCCGGATCGTGATACGAACCTTGCCCTCGGGTTCGGGCTCCGGCGGAACAACCCGGCCCCGCTTGCCTTTGCTGAAATCGTATCGGTCTTTCATCGTTCTGCCTCGTACTGCTCACGTTCATGGGCTTCGGCAGGACGCGCGGAGATGATGAGAATGTTGTCCGCTCGCCACGAGTACACCACGACGAGCAATCGGCCCATGGCACCCACTCCAATCGTGATAAAGCGCTGCTCGCCGGGATCAGACTCGTCATCCGTGATCGTGATAGCGTGCGGGTCATCAAAAACCGGAATCGCTTCGGGCATGCGAACACCGTGCTTGCGAAAGTTGATCCCGGCTTTACCCGCCTCGTCCCATTCGAAGCCCACAGCTTAAGAGTACATACGGGTTGTGCATACGTCAATTCTGACACTGCGGGGGTATGTGGGGCGATTGCGGGGACGTGCGGTTTCTGCGTCCAAGTTGCGTCCAAAACGGGAATTGCGTACAAACTGCGTCCAAACCGCAAACGCCTAAGTGCTTTCGAATCAGCGAGCACTGTCCGTAACTGATTGATCGGTCGTACCTGAAAAGGCTGGCGGCGGCGGTTCGATTCCGTCCCTGGCCACCACCCCTGACCTTCCCCGTTTCTTAGCTTTGTGGTTCCGCCCCATTTCGGTGGGTTTCCGAAGTGGGCGAATTCACTATGACTGTCCGGACAGCAAGAGGATCTTCGGTCCGCAGTCATTCATCCCGAAAATTGGTTCTGTTCGAACCCGAAGAATCTGTTTGCTCGATACAATCAGGTTGAACGGGACCGAAAGGAGGCTGGATTTATGGATATCGACCTGAACATGCTGAGCGAGATGGGGGCTTGGGAGTGGCCGGAGGGTTCGGCCGCAGCCATCAAGAAAGTGCTTCGCGACCAGGAGGCGACAGTGGAGGATCGCGCCCTGGCGGCGCAGTTGGGTGGCGAGATTGTTGTGATGGACGACGAGATGGCCGGCTTGCTGGTGGCTCTCGCGGAAAGTGCTGAGGCGCCGGTGGAGGTGCGGGAGCGGGCGGCGATCGCGCTCGGTCCGGTGCTGGAACTGTGCGACGTCGACGGATTTGACGACCCGTACGCCGAGCCCAGCATTACGGAGCCCGTGTTCGCCCACATTAAGGAGACGTTGCGAGCAATTCATAGCGAGAGCACTGCGCCAAAGAGCGTGCGGAGGCGGGCGTTGGAGGCCGCTGTCAGAGCGGAAGGCGACTGGCACGGGAAGGCCATCGCGGACGCCTATGCGAGCAACGACCCGGAATGGAAGCTGACTGCCGTGTTTTGCATGCAGCATGTCAACGGGTTTGAGAAGCAGATCCTGGAATCGTTGGAAAGCGAGAATCCGGAATTGCGTTTCGAAGCGGTGAGGGCGGCCGGCGGAAGGGGAGTCAAAGCGGCGTGGCCCCAAGTGCTGGCGATTCTGGCAGCGGAAGGCGAGGGAGATAAGGACCTGCTGCTGGCGGCCATTGACGCAGCCGGCTCGATTTGCCCGGAGGAGGAGACCGACATTCTCCTGGAACTATTGGATTCCGAGGATGAGGAGATTGCCGATGCCGCGCGGGATGCGCTCGATTCGGTAGAACTGGGCGGAGATGATGAGGATCTGGAGGACGAGGACTTCGAGGAGGATGACGAGGATGATGAGCCGGGGAATGGGGACGGCAAAGAGCGCCGGTGATCGAAGGAAAGCCCTTCGAAGCCGGCTCGGAGGAGAGTAGTAATCCGCTGCCGCCTTAGAGTGGCCGTGGTGGGCGTTACACAATGGCGCAACTCAATTGCGTCATGTGCGGGTTTGAGAAACGAACGCAAGTGAATCACCCGGCGTGCGGCCGGCCGTGATCCGCGTCGTTAATCCCATAGAGTGCAATCGTGCCACCCTCACAGCAGCAACGCAGAACACTTGCAGCTAGCGGCTGAAGATCAAGCGAGAATTGCGCAGAGCGAGCATGTGCTCAATATTTAGTTGACACTGATTTGCATGTGGAATAGACTTTCTTTTGAGGCAGGCCGTTAGAAGCGCGCAGGGCCGCGAAGCTCGGTGCCAAAATATTGGGGAACGTCGACTTCCGCCGCGCGGAGCAGGCTCCGTTGTGCGCGTGTTCCTCAAAAGCGGGCGGGCGGCTCGCGAAGTGCAACCCGATTGCTGAGTGGGTCCGCGCCGAAATCCGGAATGCCCAATGGAGAGGAGATTGCCAGATGGAATACCTCCGGGCGGTTGCCGGTTTGTGTCTTCTTAGCATGAATTTACTCGGGGGCGAGCCACCGCGAACGCAATTCCACGGTAAGGTTATCGACCAAACCCGCGCACCCGTGGCGGGCGCCTTGATCGTTGCCAAACCTCAAGGCAGAACCGCAGGCGCTACCGGAATTTCAGGGCCGACCGGAGCATTCACTCTACCGCTCGAATCCGGCGAGTATCTCCTAACCGTTTCGGCAAATGATTTCCAGGACGCAACACAAACGGTGTCGGTGGGCGACGCGTCGGGCACGCCCGTCGAGATTCTGCTTACTGTCTCCGAAGTGCGCACGACGGTGACGGTAACCGAAGCGGCAGGCTACCAGATTGTTGCGACGAATACAGCGACGAAAACGGCCACTCCGCTCATCGACATTCCACAGTCGATCACGGTGGTAAGCCGGGAGTTGATCAAGGATCAACTCATGATGAGCATGGCCGACGTGGTTCGCTACGTGCCAGGTATCACGATGGCGCAAGGCGAAGGACATCGTGATGCACCGGTAATCCGCGGCAACTCAACGACCTCGGATTTCTATGTGAACGGTGTGCGTGACGACGTCCAGTATTTTCGCGACTTATACAACCTGGAGCGTGTCGAAGCGCTGAAAGGTCCCAACGCCATGATCTTCGGGCGGGGAGGCGGCGGAGGTGTGATCAATCGAGCCACGAAGGAAGCTGGATTCACGCCGCTCCGCGAGATCTCGTTGTTGGGGGGAACGTTTGGGAACAAGCGGATTGCGGGAGATCTGGATCAACCGTTGAGCGACAAGGTGGCTTTCCGTCTCAATGCGATGTACGAGAACTCAAACAGTTTCCGGAATTACTTCAATCTGGAACGGTACGGACTTGCGCCGACCGCTACGATCTTAGTGGATGCAAGCACGAGAATCCGGCTGAGCTACGAGTATTTTCACGACCAACGCCTGACAGACCGCGGGATTCCTTCCTACCAGGGGCAACCCGCCGTGACGCACCGATCCACGTTTTTCGGCAATCCGGACGAAAGCCCCACGCACGCGGACGTGCACCTGGGATCGGCGGTGGTGGAGCGGCAAGTAGGAACGAGGTTGAACATCCGAAACAATACGCTGTTCGGCGGTTATGACAAGTTCTACCGGAACGTATTTCCCGGAGCGGTGAACGCCACGGCAACGCTGGTGAACCTGTCGGGCTACGACAACGCCACGCAACGCGGCAACGCATTCAATCAGACCGATGTCACCTATGTAGCACCGACGGGACCACTCCAACACACGCTGCTCTGGGGTGCCGAATTCGGACGCCAGGCAACGGACAACTTCCGGCAGACAGCCTACTTCAATAACACCGCAACGTCGATCAACGTACCGTTCGCCAGTCCGACTGACTTCACACCCATCACGTGGCGTCAGGCTGCATCCGACGCCAACAATCGCGCCGTGAATACGGTGGCGGCCACCTACATTCAGGATCAGGTGAGTCTTACCCGGTTCGTTCAGTTAGTGGGCGGAGTGCGTTTTGACCGTTTCGATCTCAAGTTTCATAACAATCGAAACAATGACAAGCGGCGGCGGAAAGACAATCTGATTTCGCCGCGGGCCGGAATTGTGGTGAAGCCGGCGACGCCGCTGTCGCTGTATTTCAACTACAGCGTGTCGTACCTGCCGAGCGCCGGCGATCAGTTTGCTTCGCTCGACGCAACCACCGAGACCCTGAAACCGGAGAAGTTCACGAATTACGAGGCGGGCGTCAAGTGGGATGTGCGCCGCTACTTGTCATTGACAACCGCGGTCTACCGGCTGAGCCGGACGAACACGCGCTCGGTAGACCCGAACAATCCCGCCATCATCCTGCAAACGGGCAGCCAGCGCACCAACGGTTATGAACTTGGTATCAATGGCAACGTCACCGGGGCGTGGACCGTTTCCGGCGGCTATGGCTACCAGGACGCATTTATCAGCAGCGCCACGGCGGCGGCCCGCCTGGGCGCGCAGATCGCCATCGTGCCGCGGCACACTTTCTCGTTATGGAACAACTACCGGATCCTGCCGCGGCTCAGCGGAGGCCTGGGTATAATTCACCAGGCCGATATGTGGGCAGGCGTCGACAATACTGTGACGTTGCCCGGCTTTACACGCGCCGACGCAGCACTCTACTACTCGCTCACCGAGAAGATGCGGCTGCAGGCGAATATCGAAAACCTGACCGATAAGAAGTACTTCATCAGCGCACACAGCAACAACAACATCACTCCGGGCTATGCACGCGCCCTGCGCATCGGGCTGACGATGCGGTTCTAAGTTCTAAGTCGCGGCTTGCCGGTCGGGGAGCGCTCTAAACCCTCAACCGTTCCATCAGCGCGATGGCCTGGCGGATGTCGTCCAGATGGGAAAGACCTTCTTTGTGCCGGTCGTCCATGTCCTGGTCCAGCGCGACTTCCCGCTCGATGGCCAGCGTGCCTTTGTAGCCGATCTCTTTCAGCTTGGCGACGAAGTTCTCCATGCCCACGGCGCCCTGGCCCAGCGGCATCTCCACGCCCAGCCCGGTCTTGTCGCCCGGCGTCGGCCAGTTGCCGTCCTTCACGTGTACTGAGATTACCTGCGAGGCCATCTTCTCCAGCGCGCCGATCGGCTCGGCCGTGCCGTACAGAATCATATTGGCGGGGTCGAAGTTGATCTTGAGGTTCTCCCGCTCGCAAGCCGCGATGAAGTGCATCATCGCCTCGGCGCTTTCCTGTCCCGTCTCCAACGCGAACACCATGTTGTACTGCGCCGCGTGATCGCACAGCCGCCGCACCATGTCGCGCACGGCCACGAAGTCCGCGCTCCCCTCGTCGTCCGGCACGAAGCCGATATGGCACGCGAAGATGCCCGTACCCATCGCCGCCCCCGTCTCGATAATGCGCTTGGCCCGCTCTTCCCGGGCTTCGCGCGTCGCCGGCGGGATAAACCCGACCGTGCGTTCGATCGTCGGCTTATCGGCGTAGCTTTCGCCTTCAAACGCCGCCCAGATGTGCGTGATCGCGAAGTCTTCCTGTTCGGCGGCTGCGCGCCACGCCTCCCCAGCGCCCTCCAGCGGGACATGGCCCGCAAAGCCGAGGTGGCCCGTCTTCAATCCCAGCGCCTTCACCGCCCGAATCGTCTTCACGGGCGTCCGTTCGCCCCAGAACATTAGGCCTACTTCCAAATCTCTTAAAGCTGGCATGCGATTCTCTCTCCTCGTTTTTCCCGGGCATCCACCATCTGTTTCGCCACCTTCACCGCGGCGGCCGAATCCACCGGCAGGCATCGCTCCGGCGTTACGCCCGCCGACGCACATTCCACGAAATACTCGATCTCGGCCTGGTAGCCGTCCACCGCCGGCGAAGGCAGTTCTTCGTGACGCCCGTCCTTCCAGTAAACCGCAGGTGGACGTCCGGCGGAACTGAATTCCACCACGCCCTCGTCGCCCACCACCGTATACTCCATCGAGAACGGATACGCCCCCTCGTGGTGCCAGCCGCCCGTGATCGTTACCGAGTCGGCGTTCTCGTAATAAAACTCCGACGTGATCATATCCACGCCGCCCGTCAGGTTCTCATAGCCAGTCGACGACAGGGCGCCCGGAGCCCCGAACAGCAGCAAGGCCATATCGACATCGTGCACCAGCAGATCGAACACGCCTCCGCCGCTCTTGCTGCGGTCGAACTCCCACGCGCCCCATGTCGGCACCGCCGTCCGCCGCCGGAAGATCGCCGACCGAATGCGCCCCAGCCGCCCGCTCTTCACCAAATCCACCAGACATTGGTATTGCGGCAGAAACCGCAGCACCTGCGCCACCATCAGGATCCGCCCGGACTTCTCCGCCGCCCCCAGCAACGCATCGCACGCGGCGCCATCGAGCGCCATCGGCTTCTCCAGCAAGACATGCTTCCCGGCCGCGAGCGCCTTGGTCGCCATCGGCGCGTGCAGAAACGTGGGCACGCAGATGTCCACGGCGTCCACCTCTTTGTCGGCCAGCATGTCCTCAAACTCCGTGTACTTCCGGTACCCGGAAAAATCCATCTTCAACCCCTGAATACCGAGGGTCCCCGCGATATCCGACAAATCGCCGCTCAGCCGCGCTTCGCTCTTGTCTGCCACGGCCACCACCTGTGCTTGAGAAACCTTCGCCAGCCCCTGCAGATGGGTGCTGCCCATGAATCCCAATCCAACCACGCCGATTCTCATGCTCCCAGGGTCGCATACGCGCCTCTCCAATGCCTTCTCCTCAAGTCCCGCAGTGGGACAAATGCTTCGTTACTGAGCCGCGCGCGTTAGGGCCGGTGAAAAAACCTCGAGCGCCCCAAACAATTCACTTTTTCGAATCGAAGGCGCAAACCAATGGCGCTCTTTGCGCCTTTGCGTCTTTGCGAGACACGAAGAATAGCTGCTGTGAATGAGAACGCCATCGACAGAAGCAAGCTTCGCCACGGCCGCCACCCCCCTCCCTGTCAGATTGCAAGAGAGGCTTGGCGAGGTTCTTTCACAGATCCGTTAGCAAGCGGCCTACCACTGCTGGGCCAGCGCCGTCCGCGGCGTTTGACGCGTTGGGCGAGTTGCTGAATGTGGGCGGCATCGTAGTCGGCGTACTCGCCCTGGTCGACAGCCTGGAAGTCGGCGCGGATATCGCGGCGTAGGGCCGCAAGGTGTTGATCGCGTTCTATAAGTAAACGAAGTCCCTCGCGAACGACCTCGGAGGCGGTCTGGTAGAGGCCTGTGCGCGAGTAAGCTATGGATAGTTGATCTTTAAACTGGAGCTCTGACACAAGATGAAACGACGAGACTTCGTAGCCACCTTCGCCGCGCGGGCGGCAGCCCTGGCGGCCATCCGGGAGCGCTGCGCCGCGGCCGACAAGAACATCAAGTGGGCGGTCAGCATGTTCCTCTGGACCTCGACTCAGTGGCCCGTCAAAGGCCCGGTCCCGTTCACGGAGATGCTGGATGTCATCAAGGACACCGGCTTCAACGGCTTCCGCTTCACGGGGTGGCCGGGCTCGCTCGAACGCTATGGCCTCTCCCTTCCCATGCTCGACCGCGAGCTATCCAAGCGCGACATCGGCATTGCGACGGTATCGTTCGGAGGCCAGGCGAGCGACGCC
>JAEUQD010000242.1 GCA_016789925.1 Bryobacterales bacterium
CTTCGGGCACGGCAACTTCAAACAGGCTCGACGGGGCGTTCATCAGGGTGGGTGTGTTGACGGCGGCAAAGCGGAAGGGACGGGGTTGACCGGAAGTCAACCGGACGGGAGCGCCGGGGGTCTCGAAGGTGGCGACAAGCTCGCCGCGCGCGGTGATGCCGGTGGTGAACAGGGCGAGCGCGACGTAGTAGGTGCCTGGTCGGAGTGCGGGCGTAGTGGCCGATGAAATGACAATCTCTTCGTTACCGGTTTCGGAAGCCGACCCGAAGTCGGCGAGAACGCGGCCCGACTCGACGGAGGGAGCGTTGCCGAAGCGAGCATAGAGGTCAACATCGACGTTGGGCGTTTCGGTGGTGAGGCGCAGGGTGAGCCGGGAGACGCCCTCCGGAACAACGACCTGATAAAGGGAGGCTGGCGTGTTGAGGAGAGTGGGCTGACTGACCGGACCGATGGAGAAGGCCTGGGGTTGCCCGTTGAGTAGGGTTTGAGAGGCGGGCGGCGGGGTAGCGCCACTGGTCTCGATGATGGCGGTGACGGTTCCTTCGGCGGCGACGCCAGGCGTGAAGACGGCGAGCGCAATGGTGTAAGTGCCGGCGCGAAGGGCGGGGGACGAGGTGGTGGTAACGATGATCTGCTCGTCGCCCGTGGCGCCTTCCGAACGGTGATCGGCGGCGACGTTGGAGCCTTCGACGACGGGCGCCTGGTTGAAGCGCAGATAGAGGTCAACGTCGGCGTTGGGGGTGGTGGTGGCGAGGCGGACGGTGAGCCGTGAGGCATTGGCGGGGACGGAGATTTCAAACAGCGAGCCGGGGCTGTTCATCAGCGTGGGCCGGGAGACGGCGTCGAAGCGGAAGGCCACCGGTTCGCCGCTGGAAAGGCGGATGGGCTGGGTGGGGCTTGGGGCGGCGGTTTCGACAACCACCGAGAGAGAGCCGTCGACAGTGACGTTGCGGGTAAAGAGGGCGAGCGCAATGACGTACGTGCCGGGACGCAGGGCAGGCGAGGATTGCGGCGTGATGGTGATCAGCTCGTCACCGCCCGAGGTAGTGGAACTGTGGTCGGCGAGGACGCGGCCGCCCGATACTTCGGGGGCTTGTTCAAAGCGGGCATAGAGGTCGATGTCGGCTCCGGCGGTTTGCGTGGTCAAACGGATCTGGAGGCGTGTTGCGCCTTGGGGCACTGTGACGCGATATAAGGCGGCGGGGCTGTTGAGGAGCGTGGGATTGGAGACAGGCCCAACCTGGAAGTTCACGGGCTGGCCGGGTTCCAGAGTCGCGGAGGCGCCTGTGCCCGGGGAGGGTGGGGGAGTGGTGGTGGCGCGATCTTCGAGGAATTCGCGCAAGGTGGGGTAGGCGGTGGCGAACCGGCCATAGAAGCTGTAGTCGGGGTTGACGTCACACTTGGTCTGTCCCGCGGCAGGGCGATAGCCGCCGTAGAGCGTGCCGACGAGGCGGCCGGGTTCACTGAAGACGCCGGAGCCGGAGGAGCCGCCTTCGGTGCGGCCGGCAATCCACTGGACGCTGTAGAAACGGTCGCGCACGATGCCTCGGGGGAGCGTGTTGTCGGCCGCGCGGCGGCCTTGCGACAAACGGCGATAGTCGCCGGCGGGGTGATGGACGCCGACGAGCGGCGAGTCGAGGGCGACCTGGTCGGCGGTCCAACCGGAGAAGACCACGCCGCTGGGGACGGAATTGAGACGAAGGAGGGTGAAGTCGCCCTGGTCGAGCGTGCCGCCGGCAAGATAGGTTGCGCCGAGGGAGCGAGGCAGGTCGCGGGTGGAGGGGGCGGGTCCGTTGCAACGTTCGGATTGATAGAACCAGAATGCCTGCACAGTGCGCGCGACGGTGTCGTTGGGAATACAGTGATCGGCGGTGAGGAAATAGGGAATGTTACTCGATTGGCGCGAGTTCAGGAGCGTGCCGGTGCACGAGTAAGTGGCGCCTTCGGATTCGAATAAGATGCGGGCGACGGCGCGGCCGGTGTCGGCCCACTCGGGAAAGCAGGAGGCGTCCTGGTGGCACGAGAGCGCGGCGGCGCGCGGGTCCGCAGTGGCTTCGGCGGCGAGGTGCGACACTTCGGCGATGGTAAAGGGAACTTCGGTGGCTGCCGCGGCAGCGGGTTGGTACTCGATGACGATGGTTTCACCGGTGACGAGATCGCTCCAGAAGTCGCCGTCGCCGGTCCAGCCCGCGGCGGTGTAGGGGCCGCCGATTTCACCCGATTCCGGCTGGCCGGAGTGGACCCAGACACGTCCCTCACCGGCTTGGAAGTTGGAAAAGTGGACGCGGAGGGCGGACGCGCCCGGCGAGAAGACGGCGGCGGACCAGACACGTTGACCGGTGGACGTGGTCTGCCAGCGCCCGGAAAGTTGCAGCGGGCGGTGTAAGCCGGTGGCGCTGAGTCCGCGGAATTCCGGAGCGGCTTGCCATTGTTCCGGGGTCACGGGGCCGAGAGACTGCGCGACGGGAGCATCGAGGCGGGCGTTGAGGCTGGGCAATTGCCGCGCGGCGGCCTCTCGCACGCGATCTTTTTCCGGAGCTTCGTAACGGCGGGGTCCGATGGACTGGGCGAAGCAGGTGGCGGCGAGCAGGGCCGCGGCAGGGAACCATTTCCAATGACGTGCGAACAAGAGCGACCCTCCCTTGGCGTCTTATCGCCCCATTGTCCCAGGATTAGAGCGACAAGGGCCAGTCGCGGCCGCCGGGTTCGCCAGGGCGGCTACGGCCGGGCGGGAGGAAGTCGAGGGTGTCGTGCATCCAGTTCGAGAGAGT
>JAEUQD010000247.1 GCA_016789925.1 Bryobacterales bacterium
GCATTTGGGCGCGCCGCCCGCCCTCTATGCGATACTTCGAAACGCGTGTTTCCAACTTTCCGTGGCCAGTACGAAGTGGTGCAGGAACTGGGCTCGGGCGGCATGGGTAAGGTCTACCAGGCGCGCGACCGCAAGCTGAACCGTTTTGTCGCCATCAAGGTGTTGCGGGCCGACCAGCGCACCGACCCGGATCGCCGCCGCCGGTTCTTCCTCGAAGCGCAGGCCGCGTCCGCCCTCAACCATCCCAACATCATCGTCATTCACGACATCTTCACCGAAGGCGCCTCGGACGTGATCGTCATGGAGTATGTCGCCGGGAAGACGCTGCTCGAACTCATTCCCGCCGGCGGCCTCCCGCCCACCCAGTGCATCCACTACGGCGAACAGATTGCCGATGCCCTCGCCGCCGCTCATGCCGCGGGCATCGTGCACCGCGACCTCAAGCCCGGCAACATCATGGCCACCGAACGTGGCTTGGTGAAGATCCTCGATTTCGGCCTGGCCAAGTTTCCCATCGCTGCCGAACCCATCGCTGAAACCGACGCTACCCAAGCCATCGCTCCGCTCACCATGGAAGGCACCATCATCGGCACCGTGGCCTACATGTCGCCGGAACAGGCCCAGGGCAAACCGGTAGACGCCAGGAGCGACATCTTCGCCTTCGGCGCTGTGCTCTACGAAATGGCCACGGGGCGGCGCGCATTTACCGGCGAGAACACCATCTCCACACTTTCGGCGATCTTGCGGGACGATCCGCGCCGGGCCGCGGAAGTAGCCCTGGGCATTCCCAGCGATCTCGACGACGTAATTCGGCATTGCCTGCGGAAAGACCCGGCCGCTCGCCCCCAATCCATGGATGAGGTTCACCGCAAGCTCAAAGACCTCAAACATCCGCCACCGGCTCTCCCCACTACGGTTTCAGGAACCGTGGCCGCTGCTCCTCCGGCACGCCGCACGAGTCCCGCATTGGCAGCTATCCTCACCGCCGCTTCGCTAGTCGCGGCCGGGGCTGCGGCCTGGCTGTGGACGAATCGCGATTCCTCCACACCCTCACAACCGGTAGCTGAAGCACCCGCGACTCCCAGCGATGAAACGAAGCCATCTCCCAGCGGTCCATCACCCAACCCTGTCCCACCGTCGCCGCAATCCTCAGCCCCAACAGAATCCCCGGCCGAGGTCCCCGCGCCCGGGCCCGCCGAACCGGCGCCGCCCACGCCGCGGCAGAGAACCGTGCGCCTGCCGGACGGAACCCCACTCTCCCTGGTCCTGTCGGCGGATGTTCCGGAAGACGTTGACGCGGGCACAACCCTGCATTTCGCCGTGTCCGCCCCGGTTCGCATCGACGGCGAGACCGTAATCCAGGAAGGCGCGCTCGCCACCGGCCTCGTCCTGGAACGGGGCCGAAAGCGAACCTTCGGCCGCGACACCAAGCCGACATTTCACTTTGTCGAGGTCCAATCGGCCTCGGGCGCGATACTGAAGATTCGCGCGACCCCCGCTTCGAGCGGCGACGCTTCTCCGTCGCGTCCGCTGGACGCTTCCGGACCGAAACCGAAGAAAGTCGTCGCGCCCAAAGGCGCCGCGTTCCCGGCGTTCATCGCCGGTGAACAGACGATCGCTCTTCAGCCGTAGCTCTTAATCGATCAGCCCGTTGCGGATTGCAAACCGCACCAACTCCCCCGTGCTGTGCAGGTTCAACTTCTCCATGATGCGCCCGCGGTGCGCCTCCACGGTATAAACACTGAGGTTCAGCCGCGTCGCGATCTCTTTGTTGGTCTGGCCCTCGGCGATCAGTTGCAGCACCTCGCGCTCGCGGCTGGTCAACAGATCGATGGGATCGGTGACGTGCTTGCGGTAGTCCGAAAGCACTGCGTCCGAGACCGCCGGACTGAGATACCCTTGCCCCTGCGCCACGGCCCTCACCGCGTTCACCAGGTCCTGGTCAATCGCGTCTTTGAGCAGATACCCGCGTGCCCCCGCACGTAGTATCTCCCGCACATACACGGCGTCGCGGTGCATGCTCAGCGCCAGCACGCGGCAGCGCGAAACCGTCTCGGTGATCCGCCGGGTGGCTTCAATTCCGTTCAAACCTGGCATCGACACGTCCATCACAATGACGTCGGGCGCAAGCCCCTGCGCCAGTTCCACCGCCTCGAGCCCTCCGGCCGCCTCGCCCACCACTTCGAGGTCGGCCTGGGCGGCCAGAATCATCTTAAAGCCTTGGCGTACCACGGCGTGATCGTCAACTAACAAGATTCGAGTCTTCTTCGAGTTCATTGCCGGGTTGAGATGCGGGCACGGCGACTTCCAGGAAAACGCCACCCGCCGCTTTGCTCTCCAATCGTACCGTTCCACCCATCTGTTGCGCCCGCGCCCGGATACCGACCAGTCCGAGACTGGGCGTCTGACGTGCATCGGGCGGCAGCCCCACTCCATTGTCCGCCACCGTCAATTTGACACAGTCGTCCACCGCCGCCAGACTGATGTGGACCTCGGTTGCTCCCGAGTGCCGCGCCACGTTCGTCAACGCTTCCTGCGTGATGCGAAACAGATGCGTTTCCACGGTATCAGAAACCCGCCCTGGAGAGCTCGACGAATACTCGACCGCAATCCGCGTGCGCTCCTGAAAGCGGTCGGCCAGCCACCGCAGCGCTGCGTCCAGCCCAAAATCGTCCAGAATCACCGGACGCAGCAACTGCGACAATTCGCGCACGTTGCCGATCGCCTCCTCCAGCAGATGAACACAGTCGGGCCGCCGCGCTTCCAACTCCGCCGGCGTCACCGCCACCAGCGTCGCTTTCAGGGCCGTGAGAGACTGTCCCAGTTCATCGTGCATTTCGTGGGAAAAACGGCGCGCCGCCGCTTCCTGGCCCTGAATCAAATGCCACGAGACCCGGTTGATCTCCTGCGCCTGCCACTCGATTCTGCGCAGCGAAACAACGGCCTGCCGGATGGTCAACGCCGCGCAAATCAAAGCCAGCAACAGACACCCGCCCAGCAGGTAGCTGGTTTCCGCCGCCAGTTCGCCGGAGTCGCTTTCAATCCGCGACTCGACCGCCGCCGAACGCACCGAATCCTCCTTGATGATCTGCCCGGCCAGGTGGTTGACCTCGTCATAGTGCGCCTCCAGGCGCAACACCGCGGCATCGCTGGCGGGCGGGTTGTCGATCACATTGCGCAGTTCCATAAAATAGGCCTGCCACGCCTTCCGCAATCCAGCCCAGGCTGCACCAGGCAGCGCCGCTTCGCCTTCGTTGATCAATGCCGGCAGTGACTTCTCCAGAATCGCCAGGTCCGCCAGTGCGTCCGCCCTACGCTGGTTGTCGTTACCCAATCGCACGGCTTTCAACAGCACCGCGCCCGCCCGCTGTTGCTCCCGTTCCAATTCGTCGATCAGCCGGGCGGTGAGCAGATGCTCGCGCACCAGGCGCGCCGCTTTCACGCGAATCGATTCCGCCTGCCGGAGTCCCAGCCACGCCATCGCCCCCACCGTGAAAATCACCAGCGCGAAGCCGGCCCCCAGAATCCAGATCACCGGATAGCGCGTCAATGGCGAAACGATCTTTTCCTTCGTGTTCAAGCGGCCTTCTACAGGTGCAAATCGACAAACATCACATAGAATGTTCGGCCCGCTCCTTTACTATAGGCTTGCAGGAAAGCGCCCGGAATCAGGTGTCCCGCCTGCGCTCCGATGCCATAATGCCGCGACAGTTTAACGTCCGCCACCACATCTAATTCCCGCCCCACATGAGTGTGCGCCGCGCCGCCCGCCACGGCAGGCACCGACACGGCGCCGCTGGCCGCATACAGGCCGTCATACCGGCTGGCCAGCCAGAAACTGTGATGCTCACCCCTCACCGTCAGCCACTTGATCGGATGCAGGATCAACGCGCTCCGCACATTGCTCGTGTTGCGCCTGCCGATCTGGTCCGTAACACCGTAGATGCCGTGATTGGTCGGGTACAACTGGTCGAACGTGTTCACGATGCCATCGTTTGGCCGCCGGTCCCCGCTGGCGAAGTTGTATTCGCCCAATACCGCCGGCCCCCAGCGCAAGTGCCCGATCGTGCGCTGCACTTGCACGGTCGCCGCCCAGGCATGCAGCGGCGACGCACCCAGTTTTCCGTTCTGTACCAACGCTTCGGCTTCATAACTCCACACTGCGCCCGCTGACCCCGCCATTCGCACGCCTGGCGTCCAGGACTGGCCGCGGTGCCTGCCCATTGTCCGCACCAGAAAATACGGCTCAAGGCGCGCCCCGGGGACCACTGAACCTAAGGATGCATACAGCCCGTGCAGGTTATTGCCCTGCTCGTGATGATCCCAGCTATCCATGTTGTTAGCCACCACCGACGCGGAAAAGATGTCCACCCGGTCGGCGCCGCGCTGCAGCTTCAAGTCCACGGCGTCAAACACGCGCGCGCTATTCCCCCAATCGGCCGCGCCAATCACCCGTTCGCTGCCAAACGCGATTCGCTGCCGGCCGGCTCGCAGCACGGCAAATCCCTTTTCCGCGCCCAGTTCTACATATGCCTGGCGCAGTTCCAGCGGATCCTGGACACCCGGATCAGGACTCGCCAGCCCCGACACGCGGGCATCCTGCATCTCCCCAACTACCCGGAAATACCGCGACGGCGCTAGGCCAACTCGCAGACGGTAGCGTTGCAGCAGGAAGTCCTCACTTTGAGCTTCGTCGAAACCCAGATGATGCTGGCCTTCGGCGCGATAACGGATATCGCCGTTCACGGTGAACCAGTGCGGCAGCGAAGAAGGATGAGTTGGTTCGGCGGCCTGCAAACAAAACGTGCCCGCGGCCAGCAGTCCAAACAGAAATTGACAGCCTCTCACGTCCGAAGCGTACCAGCGAAATCCGCAATTTGGATCGCCCCCCCAAACAATCGGGACTCGAAATACCCTGGGCAGGGGATAGGTCACAACGGGTCTGACAGCGCATCCTGAAAGTCCGATGAACCCCGCCACCTGGAAATCCGACCTGACGTCCGGCTTCCTTGTCTTCCTGATTGCCCTGCCTTTGTGCCTTGGAATTTCCATGGCAAGCGGCTTTCCGCCGGTCGCCGGCATTCTCACCGCCATCGTCGGCGGCATCCTGGGCACGGTCCTGGGCAGCGCAACCCTCACCATCAAAGGTCCGGCCGCCGGACTCATTGTCATTGCCTTGGGCGCGGTCACCGAACTCAGCAATGGCGGCAGTATGGCCGACGGTTATCGGCGCGCTCTGGCGGTCGGCGTCGTCGCCGGAGCTCTCCAGGTGGTCCTGGCCGTCTCCCGCGCTGGCGTCATTGGCGAACTCATGCCCTCCTCCGTCGTCCACGGCATGCTGGCCGCCATTGGCGTCATTATCATCTCCAAGCAGACTCATACGCTGCTCGGCGTTTCACCCGAGGGCAAGGAACCCCTGCATCTGCTGGCCGAAATCCCGCATAGCCTCATGCAGCTCAACCCTGAGGTCTTTCTGATCGGGCTGGTCGCCCTCGCCATCCTGTTCGGTCTGCCCTTGCTCAAATTCAAGTGGGCGAAGAAACTCCCCGGACCCATGGTCGTCCTCGCCGTCACGGTTCCCCTCGGCATTCTCTTCGACCTCGCCGACGAACATGTCTACTCCCTGGCCGGCCATGTTTACCACATCGGGCCCAAGTTCCTCATCCGCCTGCCCGGTTCACTCTTCAGCGCCATGGCCTTCCCTGACTTCTCGATGATCACGAGCGCCGTCTCGATCAAGTACATCGTCATGTTCACCCTCGTCGGCTCCATCGAATCGCTCCTGAGCGTCATCGCCGTCGATTCTCTCGACCCCGAAAAGCGAACCAGCAACCTGAATCGCGACCTGCTGGCCACAGGCTTGGCCAACACGGTCGCGGCGGCCGTTGGCGGCCTGCCCATGATCTCTGAAATCGTTCGCAGTAAGGCCAACATCGACGCCGGCGCCAAGTCGTCCTCGTCGAATTTGTTTCACGGCCTGTTTCTCCTGATCTCGGTGGCCGCCCTACCCGGACTCCTCCAGCAAATCCCCTTGGCCGCCCTGGCTGCTATGCTGATCTATACAGGGTCTCGACTGGCTGCGCCGCACGAGTTCAAGCACGCCTACCACGTCGGACCCGAGCAGTTATTGCTCTTTGTCACAACGATGATGGTTACCCTGATGACGGACCTTCTGGTCGGCGTGGGTGTCGGTCTGATCTTAAAGGTAGTTCTCCACCTCAAGAATGGCGCACCCCTTGCCAGTCTCTTCCGTACCGTCGTTGCTGAGCGTCGCGAAGGCGACACACTTCATCTCGAGGTCGGCGATTCCGCCGTCTTCACTAATTACCTCGGTTTAAGCCAGCGCTTGAAGTCCGCCGACGATTCCGTCCGCCGGATTGTCGTCGATTTCCGGAATTCCTGGGTGGTCGATCACACCGTCCTCCATAAGCTCGAAAGCCTGTCCCACCGCTGGAGCGACCGCGAACTCGTCATTGCCGGATTAGATAATCACGTCCCCATGTCCGAACATCATTTGGCCGCGCGCAAACGCCTGCGGCGGAGCGCGGTGGCATGAGCCACGGCTCCTCATCTTTGCAGCACGCCCTCGAACACGCCGCCCACCTGCTACCCGCACAGGGTCCGATTGGCGTTTTCATCCACCACAACACGCTCCACGCCTTCCAGCACCTGGTCTTTGAGACCGCCGTCGTGGATGCCGCCAAGCGCTTCGGAAACGAACCCTTCTTCACCGAAGAGCGCTACCAGGCCGAGCGCGCCCAGGGCCGGATTCGCACGGAAGACATCGAGGCGGTCCTGGAGCACGAACCCGACGCACAGATCCTCACCAGGCTGATCACGCGCCGCCGCCTGCGCCTCGCCATGCTTGTCCCGGGCATGCGCCGTCTGGCCCCCGGACACATCGAATGGCTGATCGAGGAAGAGCACTTCCTCGATCGTCTCCATCCCCAACTCGATCCCAAACTCCGCGCCCACATCATCGGGAGAAGCAACGAACGGAACGCCGCGCGCAGCCTTTTCTCCGCCTGCTTCCGGCGCATCCCGCAACCCGCCCCACCGGCCCCGATCCCTCCGGCCCGCCCCCGCGACGGTCTCCGCTGGACCGGCGTCGATCTCGACAGCGTCATTCATCCCTGGCTCATTCGCCTGTCCTCGGTCTTTCTCGACCAGGGCCTCGCCTACTGGCCCATGCCTCAACGCGAACTCGGCTTCTACCAGGCCGTGCGAGCGACGCTCTCCCAGCGCCTGGTCATCGAACCGGAGTTCCTGGTCGGCATGGCCGCCGAATTTCGGGCCCAGAAGGGGCTCACCGCCGAAGCCGCCGTCGAACGCCAGCTTGCCACCCTCGGTGTGCCCGAATCGGAATACCATCACTTCCTTTCCGCCGAGTTGCTGGCGTTGCCCGGATGGGCCGGCTTGATCCGTCGCGTGGAAGAGGACCCCGGCTTGCTGCCCCACGACCAGGTCCCCTGCGCGCTGATGGACTTCGTGGCTGTCCGCCTCACCCTTACTTCGATTGCCGCCCGCAACATTTTGCAGCGCCACTCCGGCCGTCCCTGGAATCCCGCCGCCTGGCGCGAAGCCCGGCCCACTCCGACCAGTTCCACCGCCCTGCATCTCGCCGAGGTCGCCCAGGTTTTCGAAGCAGCTCAACTGCTCGGCCTCACCGCCGAGGAAATCAACTCCCTCTCCACCGCCGAATTCGCCCGTCTCTACGAGGAAATCCGCCGCTTTGACGACATCGAGCGCCGGCGCATTCTTCACCTCGCCTATGAGTTCCGCCATGAAGCGGAAATCCTTGGGCCGTTGATGCTCCATCGCCAGGAGTCGGGACTAGCGACGCTGCCCCCTCGTCCGTCCGCCCAGGTGATGTTCTGCATCGATGAGCGCGAAGAGTCCATCCGCCGCGCGCTCGAAGAGATCTACCCTTCGGTGGAAACCCTCAGCGCCGCCGGCTTCTTCGGCGTCGCCGTCAATTACCGCGGCCTCGACGACGCGCATGGCGCCGACTTCTGCCCGGTCGTCATCAAGCCCAAGCACGCCGTCCACGAGCGCCCCGTCGAGGAAGACGCCTCCCTACACGAGCAGCGGCAGGATCGGCGTCGTCTCTGGTCGCGCTTTGCCCATAACAGCTTTGTCGGCTCTCGCACGCTCTTCCGCGGTTGGGTCGGCACCATCGGCTTCGGGCTCCTCTCCCTCTTCCCACTCATCACCCGCGTGCTCGCTCCCCGTCAAACCGGCCGCCTGGTGGCCTGGCTGAGCGAACTCTTCCTGCCTGAACCGCGCACTGAACTCACCCTCATGCGCCACGGCGCCGCCGGGCATGCCGCCGCCGAAGGCTTGCTCTTGGGGTTCGCCGTACAGGAAAAGGCGGAGCGCGTGGCCAGCGTTCTCCGCCCCGCCGGGATGACCGCAAACCTCTCGCGACTCGTTGTCGTCCTCGGCCATGGCTCTACTTCCCTGAACAATCCCCACGAATCCGCCCACGATTGCGGCGCCTGCGGTGGACGCCGCGGCGGCCCCAATGCCCGCTTGTTTGCCGCCATGGCGAACCGCCCCGACGTTCGCGCCCGCCTGGCTGAGATGGGCATCGCAATTCCCGCC
>JAEUQD010000258.1 GCA_016789925.1 Bryobacterales bacterium
CCGCCCCACCGCGTCCACACCAGCCATGCCCCGATCAACATCACCAGCACGCCGCTCACTAACGACAACCAGGGAAAAACCCGGTCCAGCGGCACCTGCGTCGACGCATACAAAGTCGCCAAACCCAGCACAAACACGCTCAGTGTGTGCGTCAGTGTAACGACCCCGCCCAAGTAAACCGCGTCGATCAACCGGCCCTTGCTCCCGATCAAATACGCCGCCACGATCGTCTTCCCGTGTCCCGGCGTCAGCGCGTGCGCCGCGCCCAGAAAGAACGCCACCACCAGGGCTGTAATCAGAACGGCTGGATCGCTGCTCGACCGGGCTAAGTAATGCTCTAACTGCGACCCGCCTGGGTTCAACCCACCAACTCCTTCACCGCCGCCACCACCTGGTCCATCTCGTCCATCGTGTTATAGATATGGGGAGAAATCCGCAGCCCCTGCGCGTCGCCCGCCGGTGTCTGCGCGATTGCGATCCGGTGCCGCGTCCAAAGTCCGTCATAGACTTCCTTCAGCGGCTTACTCTTCACGTTGAACTTGATCACGCCACCCGATAACTGGGGATCGAGACTCGTCTTCAACTCCACGCCTGGAATCGCCGCCAGTTGCTCCTTGCCCCGCTTCACCAGCGCCCTCAGCCGCGCGTCTACATGCTCCATCCCGATCAGTTGCAGAAAATCCAGCGCCGCCTCCACCGCCACCAGCCGTGGATTGTCCCTTTGCCCGTACACTTCGAACTTTCGCGCACCGGCTACTTTGTCCGACCATCCTGCCGTCACTACCTGCGGCCACAATTCGCTCATCCGCTCCGTCCGCACATAGAGCAGCCCCGCCTCCAGCGGTCCCATCAGCCACTTGTGCGCGCTACCGGCATAGGAGTCGCACCCAATGTCTCGCAAATTCACATTCAGCGCGCCCAGTGTCTGCGCACCGTCCAGGTGCATCCAGATCCCCTTCTGCCGCGCCAGCGACGCGATCGCCTTCGCCGGGTACGCGTTCCCGGTCGTATTGGTCAGGTGCGTCACCGCGATCACCTTCGTCCGCGGCGTCACCAGACTGGCAATGCTGTCCAGCAACTGCTGCTGGCTCTTCGCCGGAATCGGCACCACCGCTTCCTTCACCACCAGACGGTGACGCTTCGCCTTCACCTTCCACGAATCGTTATTCGACGGGTGGTTGTGGGCCGTGATCACAATCTCGTCGCCTTCGCGCAGGTCCAACCCATTCACCACCGTGTTCGTGCTCTCGCTGGTGTTCCGCGTGAACGCGATCTCCTCTTTGTCGCAACCCAGCAGCGCCCCGGCTTTCCCCCGCGCCCGTTCCGCCATCGCCTCATATTTCATCCGGTTCTGGAACGACGGGTTGGCCTGGAAATCGCGCAAGTACTCCAGGTGCCGGTCCAGCACGCCCCTTGACGCCGGGCAGACATTGGCGGCGTTTAGATAGATCAGTTTGTCTTCCAGCGGAAATTGCCGTTTCACCATCCGCCAGTAGTCTTCGTTGCCCGCGGCCGGACTCACCGGAGCCGCCTTCAGAGCGCTGACGGTTGCCAGCCAGGCGCCGGCATGGCGCACCAGGTCACGTCGGGAGTGGGTCATGGCGCTATTGTACCCTCAAGAGTAGTGCTAACCGATCTGGTGCAGATTCGCCGCCTCGGCGAAAAAAAGCGGGCTGAGAATGAGGCGTTGCGCAAACACCTCAAACGCCACGGCTACGTGGAGCGCCGCATGCGCCGGATCGCCGAGGAAATTCAGGACCAAATCGACTGCACCGAATGCGGCAATTGTTGCCGCGTCGCCACCACCACCTTGCTCGAGCGCGATGTTGAGCACCTGGCGAAGTTCCTCCGCATCTCTCCCCAGCGGTTTCTCAACGACTACTGCGACCGGTCCGATGACGAAGGCCTCATCCTCAAGCGCACCGACGAGAAAGGCTGCATCTTCCTCGACGGCAACCTCTGCTCGGTCTACGAAGCGCGCCCCGCTACCTGCGAGAATTTTCCCCACCTTGTGCGCGGCGCGGGCTCCCTCGATAGCCGCATGTGGCAGATGATCGACCGCGCCTCCTACTGCCCCAT
This sequence comes from Bryobacterales bacterium, assembly GCA_016789925.1. Taxonomy (GTDB): domain Bacteria; phylum Acidobacteriota; class Terriglobia; order Bryobacterales; family Bryobacteraceae; genus JADLDI01. The sequence goes on from JAEUQD010000258.1 coordinate 2,080, forward strand.
CGTCTACAACACGCTCGAGGCTTTCAAGGTCGAGGTCAAACTCCCGCCCCGGATGGGCGGCCAGCCCAAGGGTTAGTTCAGTTTCTCGGTCACCGTCACCGGAGCCGTCAGCCGGAAGCTGATCCGCGTCTCCACCGGCAGTTCGGCCGCCTTGCCGCGTGTCGCCGCCACCGTTCCCGCGCCCGCGGCGCCGCCCGCGCCCGCGCCGATCGCCGCGCCCTTGCCGCCGCCCGCGATCGCCCCGATCGCCGCCCCAATCGCTGCGCCCACGCCCACCTTAGCCGCATCCGACCCGCGCGTCGTCTCGGCCGTCTTCACAAACGGGGCTGATTGCACCGTCAGCCGTTGTTTGTCCGAGGTCGTGATCGTGGTCAACTCCAGCCCCAACTGCGCTACGCCCTTCACACGCCCCGATTGAACCGACTGCGTCACCTTCCCCTGCACTCGCGAGTTCCGCTCCGCCAGCACCAACCCCTCCACGACCAGCGGCTGCGACAGCGTCCCGGAAAACGTGTCCCCGTCTTTGTGCGTCTCGGTCGAGATCCTCTCGCTCAACTGGATCGCCACTACCGTGCCCTCCGGAATCGTCACCTTGCGCGGTTCCGGCGGTGGGGGGGGAGCCGGCCTCGGTTCAGGTCGTGGTTCTACTCTCACGGGAGCCGGTTCGGGCTCCGGCTGCGGAGCCGGAGTTGGAGCGACCACCGGTGCGGGTGTGGGTTCCACCGCGGGGGCAGGTGCTGGCGTTTCCGTCACCGGAGCCGGCGCCTGCTGACGCGCCTGCGCGAGCGGCGATGGTTTCTTAACCACCGGAGGAGGTGCTAAACGCGTCTCCAGAGCCGCCGGCGCCTCGGCGACGGGTTGGCCCACCTCCGTAACGCTCTCTGCCGGTACGGCGGCCTCCTTCACCGGATTCTCGTGCACGACGGCCGTCTTCTCCCCCGCAGGCCTCGTCAAATAGACCACCCCTCCGGCCAGGATCGCCCCCGCCACAAATGCCAACGCCAGGTTTTTCACAATCTTGCTCCACTTCTTCAAACGCGGCAGCACCCCTCCGGGTTTCGGTAATGCTGCCCACACCGATACAATTAAAAGAGATGGGCGTTCCCCCCCAATTCACCATCGGCCCCGTGTGCGTCCAGCCGGCCACCGTCCTGGCCCCAATGGCCGGCGTCACCGATACTGTCTTCCGCCGCCTCATCCGCCACCAGACCGGCTGTGGACTCCTCATGACCGAGTTCACCTCCTCCCACGGCGTCGCCGCCTCCCACCACGCCCGCAGCATGGCCCGCATGCTCCGCTATCTCTATTTCGAACAGGACGAGCGGCCCATCTCCGCCCAACTCTTCGGCGCCGACCCCAACGTCATGGCCGATGCCGCCCGCGTCTGCCAGGACCTCGGCTTCGACATCGTCGATATCAACTTCGGCTGCCCCGTCAAGAAGGTCGTCCGCTGCAACGGTGGTTCCGGCCTCCTCCGCGACCTCCCCCTTGTCGAGACCCTCCTCACCAAGGTCCGCGCCGCGATCTCCATTCCCCTCACCATGAAGTTCCGCGCCGGCTGGAACGACCGGGAACTCGTCCACGTGCAAATGGCCAAACTCGCCGAGAACTGTGGCGTCCAGGCCATCGCTCTCCATCCGCGCACGCGCGAACAAGGCTACTCCGGCCACGCCGACTGGACCCGCATCGCTGACATCAAACAGGCCGTCCGCATCCCCGTTATCGGCAATGGCGATATCACCACGCCCGAAGACGCCGTCCGCATGGTCAACGAAACCGGTTGCGATGCCGTCATGATCGGCCGCGCCGCCGCCTCCAATCCCTGGATCTTCCGCCAGATCGCCCAATACATCGCCACCGGTGCCTACGACCATCCCTCCGAACAACAACGCTGGGAGATCATGAAAACCTACTACTCCATGCTGGCCGCCCGCGCCAACTCAGAAACCGTCGGCAAGATGAAACAGTTCGCCACCTATTTCACCCACGGCGTCCGCAATGGCTCCCGCCTCCGCGCCGCGATCTATCACGCGCACGAAATCGGCGAGATCCGCTCCATGGTCGACGCCTTCTTTGAACAGGAACTCGCCAACGCCGCCGCATGAAGAAGGTTCGTCTCATCACCGACGGCTCCTGCCTCGGCAACCCCGGACCAGGCGGCTGGGCCTGCATCCTCAAATACAATCACCACCTCAAGGAAATGTGGGGTTCCGAGCGCGAAACCACCAACAACCGCATGGAACTCACCGCCGCCGTTCAGGGGCTCCGCGCCCTCAAGGAGCGGTG